>CAYZBP010000069.1:0-4489 GCA_964476715.1 uncultured Bifidobacterium sp.
CTTCACGAGCCTTTGCAGTAATTCCCAATCTCCTTGCAGCGCCAACCAAAGCTAATGCGGCTTCTGGTCCAGGTGCAGTTATCTCTAACGCAGAAGATCTTCCAGGTTCAGTCAGAGAGCCATGCGCCAAAAATGCTCCGCGCCATGCTGCTTCTGCATCGCACTTAGCAGCTGAGACAACTTGCGGCGGCAATCCTCGAATCGGCCTGCCGTTTGAATCGATTAAACCTGTCTGTCTTGCAAGGGCCTCTCCTGTTTCAGCAACTCGAACCATGTACCTGCTGGCCTTGCGCATTCCACCCGGCGAAACAACAGTTAGGTCGCTTTCGTGACCATAAATTTCAGAAATTTCTTTTCTGAGTCGCCGTGCACTTTGTGCGGTATCTAACTCAACCTCTACGACAACTTTTCCACCTGTTAAATGCAATCCCCCAGCAAATCTAAGCAGCGCGGAAACTTCTGCTTTTCGACAGCATGGCTTTGAAACCGCTAAGCGGCTCAACTCGTCCTTAACTGCTGCTGTCATTGCCATAAAATCGGCCATTTTGTTGCCATTTATTTATCCAATCAATTTCTTTAGGGTGGAAAGTACCTTGAAACGATCATGTTGATCGCTTCCTGGATGGTGGGCTAAATCACTTAGGATTAATTGCGCTTGATACTTCTGCGCAATTGCCTCGAGTCCAGTGGTTTTTATGGAGTTGTCAGCGACAAGGTAGTCGATTTTTACCTCTGGTGCATGAGTTTTCAGAAATTCAATTTGAACTTCAGGTGAAAGGGCGCTTGCTTCATCTTTAACGGTCCGAGCGTCAAGGTTCAAAAAAACCACAATTTTGGCATTTGAATTAGATAGAGCTGTCCGGATTTGTGGAACAAGAAGATGCGGTAGCACGCTGGAGTACCAAGAACCAGGTCCAATTGTTATCCATTCTGCATTTTCGATTGCTTCTAGAACCTCAGATAAAACTGGAGGGGAATCCGGAATTAAGCGCACGCTAACAACTTCTCCTGCTGCCTCTGCAACTTCAACCTGCCCGCGAATTACTCGTCCTGGCTGACCACTAGAGAGTGGTTTTAATGTTGCTTCAATCTCAATTGGAATGGCTGCCATTGGGAGCACTCTTCCGACAATACGCAACAGTTCGCCAACCTTGTCTAAGCCAACTACGGGATCATTATTTAAATTCCACAGAGCGGTAAGTAGTAAATTTCCCAACGCGTGACCATTTAATGGCCCTTCACTTTCAAAGCGATGTTGCAACGCCTGCGCCCAACTACTGCCCCATTCATCATCAGAACATAGAGCCGATAACGCCATGCGTAAATCTCCTGGTGGCATTACTCCAAATTCAGATCGAAGTTGACCGCTAGACCCTCCGTTATCAGCAACGGTTACAACAGCGGTGATTTCACTACTGATATCTCTCAAAGCGCTTAACATCGCCGCAAGTCCATGTCCTCCACCAAAAGCCACAATTCGAGTGCTCACTAGCGATCCAAATCTCGATGATTCAATGTTGTGTCAATTTTTTGATTTTTAAACTCATTAGCTAAAAATTCGCTGACTGCAACACTACGGTGACGTCCGCCGGTGCATCCAATTGCGATAGTCAAATACCTTTTACCTTCTTGTAGGAAGCCATCTTTTGTTCCGTTAAATAGCTGCAAAAAGTTATTAATAAAATCTTTAGTCGCAGGATTATCTAGAACCATTTTTGCAACTGCGCCATCTTTCCCTGACAAAGGCTGCAACTCTGGAACCCAGTGAGGGTTTGGTATAAATCGACAATCTAAAATGAAATCCGCATCATAAGGAATTCCATATTTATAACCAAAGGAAAGCAGAGAAAGATGAATGCCCCGATCACTCAGTTGCGCAAACACTTCACCAATTTTGTTTCCAAGTTGATGCACATTTAGCGCGCTTGAATCCAACACAATATCTGCTGTCGCCCTCAAGTCACCAAGCAATTTTCGCTCTCTCGTAACTCCATCAAAAATCCGATCACCAGATTGCAACGGATGTGGGCGACGAGTCGCTTCATATCTTCTTACCAAAATCTCATCAGCAGAATCTAAAAATAGAATTCTTGCATTAACTTGCATCTGCTTAAGCGCAGAAAGAGATTGAGCTAACTCTTCAAAAAAGGCCCTGCTACGAACATCAATTACGACAGCAACTTTTTGATGCTCACCTTCTACTTCCTTGATTAGTGGGAGCAGCATCGCTGGAGGTAAATTATCCACAACATACCAATGACTATCTTCGAGCACATGTGCTGCCGTAGATCTACCAGCACCTGACATCCCAGTAATAATTACAACTTCCATGACCTCTCCCCACCTTTACTCTGGGCTGTAATCTCGCCTATCTGACTATCATCCTCGGCTGTCAAGTATCTCCCCTGTTTCCATATCAATTCCAGCAATTACCGAGGCCTCTCCCGCCACGGGTGGGTCCGCCAAATACTCCACAATTACTTTTGCCAACTTAATTCCAATGCCCGGGAGTTGGGCCACCTGTTCCTCGGATGCTGCTTTTAACTTTGCCACAGATCCGAAATGGGTAATGAGTGAACGAGCTCTTGCTTGACCCAATCCTGGAATATCTTCCAATGTAGATTCCAACATCGCTTTAGAGCGCTTTGAACGGTGGTACGTGATCGCAAAACGATGTGCCTCATCACGAATACGTTGCACCAAATACATCGCTTCACTGTTACGTGGGAAAATTATTGGATCTTTTTGATTTGGAAGCCAAACTTCTTCCAACCGTTTGGCAATGCCGCAAAATGCAATATCAAATCCCTCCAGAGCTTTTGCAGCGGCACTAACTTGAGGTTTTCCTCCATCAACGATAATTAATTGTGGTTTGTATGCAAACTTTTTGATCAATTTTTCATCCGTATCTCTCTCATCTAAATCATTTTCAATCTTCAAGCGATTTAATCTTCGAGTCAATACCTGATTTATCGCAGCAGTATCATCAAGAGTTCCGTTCTCGGGAAGATTGATTTCAAATCTCCGGTACTCGGATTTTTTTGGAACTCCATCTTCAAACACCACCATGGAAGCGACCATTTGCGTACCTTGCAAGTTGGAAATATCAAAGCACTCTATTCGTAGCGGCGCTTCTTTCATTTCAAGTGATTCTTGTAATTGAGCTAAAGCCTGAGTTCTAGTACCCAAATCACTTGTTCTTTTCAATCGGTATCGATTGAGAGCATCTTGAGAGTTCCTAATAACCGTTTCGTGTAATTCCTTTTTCTCGCCTCTTTGAGGAACTCTGATTTCCATGCGATGTCCACTTCGCTCAGAAATAATCTCCTCGACTGACTTGCTAGATTCTGGCAAAAATGAAACGAGCACTTCTTTCGGGAAATCCTCTAAACCATCTGCCAGGTAATGGTTCAGCAGGATTTTTTCCATAATTTCTTCTGGAGATGATTCATCTGGTCGTTCAACAATCCAGGATCTAGCGCCAAGAATTCTGCCTTTGCGAACCAAGAAAAGAGTGACTGCCGCATCTATCTCTTCTAAGTGCAAACCGAAAATATCTGCGTCGGTTTGATCGGGCAAAACTACGGTGTTTGTTGTTGAAATCTTTTCGAGTGCTGCGACTCGATCTCTAAGACGAGCCGCCTTTTCGAACTCTTCTTTTGCAGACAGCGCTTCCATTTCTTTTGTCAAAGTAACCATAAGTTTCGTTGGATCTTCGGAGAGAAAATTCACTAATTCTTTCGAGAGTTGAACGTGTTCTACCTCTGAAATTTTTCCAACACATGGAGCGGCGCATTTATCGATAAATCCAAGCAGGCAAGGTCTCCCCGATCTTTTTGCCGAGTTAAAGACTCCAGCACTACATGATCTAATCGGGAAGGATGACTGAACTAGATCGTAGAGTTCACGCAAAGCCCAAGCGTGCGGATATGGACCAAAATACTTAACATCTTTTTGTTTTTCTTTTCTAGTAATGAACAATCTCGGGAATTTGTCCTTGCTTGAAACTGCCAAATATGGATATGACTTATCATCACGGAAAATTACATTAAATCTTGGAGATTCACTCCTAATCCAGGTGAACTCTAATTGCAACGCCTCAATCTCGTTTTTTACTATTGTCCAATCAACGCTAGAGGCTGTCCAAACCATTTGTTTTGTTTTTTCTGGTAAGTTTTTTTGAAAATATGAGCTTAGTCTTGAACGTAAATTCTTTGCTTTTCCAACATAAATAATTTTTCCCGCTGGATTTCTAAACCTATAAACGCCTGGCTCTGTTGGAATATTTTCAGGTCGGTAGGAAAGCGGATCAGCCACTACTTCTCCCGCTTAGAACTTGCTTTAAAAATACGCCAGTAAAACTTTTCTTGTCCTTGGCTACATCTTCAGGCGTGCCTTCAGCGATGACACTACCTCCCCTTGATCCACCTTCAGGACCAAGATCTATCACCCAGTCTGCACATTTAATAACATCCAAATTATGTTCAAT
>CAYZBP010000070.1:0-4481 GCA_964476715.1 uncultured Bifidobacterium sp.
GATTTACCTCCAGTGCACTTAATTGGAAATTCACTTGGCGGTTGGATCGCACTTGAATTAGCCGCTGCGAAACCAGATTTGATTGCATCGGTAACTGGATTGGCTCCCGCTGGACTTTGGTTGACGCCATTCTTGCATCGAATACCAGGAACTGACTTAAGTAAACGGATGGCAAAAGCTTCAAGTGGAATTGCGCCAACTGCTCTAAAAAGTTTGGCAGCTCGACGATTAGGATTTTCACGAATTTCACCACATTGGGAAGAAATGGATTATCAAACTTTGCTAGATGCAGTGACAGCCATGTCTGAATCTGATGGTTACTATCCAGCATGGGATGCAACGCTAAATCGAAGATTTGATTCGATGATTTCTGATCGCATTCCAACCACAATTGTTTTTGGCGACAGTGACTTTGTCCTTCCATCACGAACCTGTCAGGAACGTTCATTAGCTCCAGCGCATGCAAAATGGATTGTGCTTGAAAAGGTTGGACATGCTCCAATGTGGGATGAGCCAAGCAAGGTTGTAAAAATAATTAATGAAACAGTAAGTTTAGTTAAATGACTCCAGTTCTATATGTCTGGAAAACTTCAAGCCGCTCCTTACCGTGGGTTTTTGTGCAATTGGCAATTAATCCATTTCAATTTAGAAGATTTCCAGGTGTGACTTTTGCAAAATCTTTAGGAACGGGTCGAGGGGTAAGTTTTACGCCCTCCGATGCAGATCTGAATCAATGGGCTGCTTTGCTAGTTTTTTCAGATCAAGACTCTGCTAATAATTTTGATGAATCAAAATTAGTAAAAAAATGGAATCAGCGTTCTACTGAGCAATTAAAGATAACTTTGCAACCGCTTTCTTCTCATGGTCTGTGGGCAAAACGTAAGCCGTTTGGTGAACCGACTCCCGTAAAATGGGAAGGGAAAGTTGCAGCCATTACGAGAGCACGAATTAAGTGGTGGATGAATTTAAAGTTTTGGCGTGCAGTTCCACCGGTAACTCAAGATCTGCATAATCAGTCAGGGTTGCTGGCAGCGATCGGAATTGGCGAGGCACCAATTGGTCTTCAAGGCACTTTTTCGATCTGGCAAGATGGCGCAGCATTACGCACCTTTGCTTACGAGGGCAGCGCCCATAAGAGCGCTATAGCCAAAACTGCCGAGCTGAATTGGTACTCGGAGGAACTTTTTGCACGTTTTGGAGTTCGTGAGATATCTGGCACCTTAAATGGGGTCGATTTCACTTAATAGAATCCGGCTCAATTAAGGCAGAATACGCACGTGGCCATTAGAAATTACATACAGCCTCCGCGCAGTAGAAGAGGGCCAAGTGCCTTTCAATCTGCTGTGGTTTGGTCGGCACTTGCCGTAGCAATTATGATCCAAATTTCATATCCACTGCTTGATGGAAGTGCTCTAAGAGTAATAACTTATGCCACGGTTCTATCTTCAAGTTTGGCGATGGCACTCCACGCACTTCTCACTTTTGGAAGAAAATACGTCATAAATTATTTACTAATCACTTTGACTTTTGCTTTTACTATTGAACAAATTGGACTTCATACAGGTTGGCCTTTTGGATATTACAAATATGATCCGTCACTTGGATGGGCAATCGCTGGTGTTCCTCTGATAGTTCCATTTGCTTGGACGATGCTTGCTCACCCGATATTAATCGCCGCTCGTCGAATCAATCCACGATGGTGCGCAATAATCGGTGGATTTGGCCTAATGGCTTGGGATTTATTCTTAGATCCACAAATGGTTCGCGATGGCAGATGGAGTTGGGCAAACCCAGATCCATACATTCCTTTTATGCCGGAAATCCCAGCCTCTAATGCACTGGGTTGGTTTTTGTCTGGCATCGTGCTCATGTCATTGCTTCACTTGGTGCTTCCACGTCAACGCAGACGTGCTGGATCTGAAACTACAGTCGCTGATGTTTTCTTAATCTGGACTTGGATTTCTGGAATTATCGCTAATCTCTTTTTCTTTTCTCGTCCAGGAGTTGCCTTTATCGGCGGAGTAGCACTTGGATTTATTGTGGTTCCATATTTGATATCACAATGGTTTGCACGTCCTTGAACTTAATTATTTTATTTCTTTCGATCTTTCTAGTTATGAACAGCCTCAATAATTACTTTTATCTCCGGCCGACTAAATCAAGAGTTGTAGATTCAAAGACAGCCATATTAATTCCAGCAAGAAACGAAGAAGATAACATTAAGAACTTGTTGTCTGACCTAAGTGAACAGATTTTGTTGAGCGATTACTCTGTAACTGTACTTGATGATAATTCAACTGATTTAACTTCGGATGCAGTTAATTCTTATGTTAATCGAGATGAGAAATTCGAACTTATAGCTGGCAAACCACTTCCTAATGATTGGTTAGGTAAAAATTATGCCTGCCATCAATTAGCTATTTCTAAATCAGATGCAAATTATTTAGTTTTTCTCGACGCAGATGTCAGGGTAAGTAGTGATGCTATTGCTACTGCTCTCTCTGAATTACAAGTAAAGAAACTTGATTTCATCTCTCCCTATCCAAGACAGATCGCTAAAAGCTGGAGTGAACATTTAGTTCAACCTTTGTTGCAATGGAGTTGGTTAAGTACATTGCCAATTAAGTTAGCCCAAAAATCAAGTAGGCCATCTTTAACGGCAGCAAATGGTCAATTTTTTGTGGTGAAAACTACCGCATATATAGCCAGCGGTGGTCACAAATCAATAAAAGGTGAAGTTATAGATGACATGGAGTTGGCCAAGAGTTTGAAACGAAGTGGCTTTAAGGGTGGAGTCACTAATGGATCAAAGATTGCCTCATGTCGCATGTATCAAAATTGGAGCCAACTTCGAAATGGATATCAAAAATCTCTGTGGCGGGCTTTCAAAGAGATTCCAAATGCAATCATTTTATCGCTGCTTCTAATTGTATTTTTTATCTACCCATTTATTGAGATGTTCAGAGGCTCATTGATTGGAATGATCTCGTATTTTCTGGTGGTCTTATCTCGAATAATTACCGCCAAACTTTCACGCGGAAATTTGATTTCTTCATTTTTACATCCACTCTCAATAGCGCTCTTAATCTATCTACTCATAACCTCATGGATTCAACACTCGCGTGGAAACCTTGCCTGGAAAGGCAGGAAGTTATGAGCAAGCAAAGTGATGAGATAGTTGTAATTGGTGCTGGCATGGGTGGGCTTGCTGCAACAACACGCCTGGCTAAATCTGGTTTTAAAGTTAGAGTTTTTGAAGCGGGCCCACAGCCTGGCGGAAAATGTCGAACCATAAATATTGATGGCTACTCTTTTGATACTGGTCCCTCGTTATTGACCCTGCCTGCTGTGTATCGTGACTTGTTTTTGAAAAGCGGAAAGCATTTAGGGCAAGAACTTAAAGTAACTCCCGTAGAACCAGCCTTTGACTACTTCTTTCCTGATGGCGCCAGACTAACTTTGCCATCCTCCTCAAGGGCTGGAACAGCCGCTGCGATCGAAAAGTCATTTGGGCAAAAATCTGCCGCTGAATGGGAAAACCTAATGAAGCGAGCCGAGAAAATGTGGGCGGTTTCTAGAGAACCATTTGTGGAATCAGAGCTTGGAAATCTCGCCTCGTTAATTTCTAGACCAAGAATTTTTGCAGATTTATTTACGATTGCTCCATGGCGCTCATTGCGATCATTGGTAAATAGAAAAATCAGCGACCCACGTTTGCGTACTTTGATTGATCGTTATGCAACATACACCGGCTCTGATCCCCGCAGCGCTCCCGCAGTTCTATTAACAATTCCATATGTAGAAATGGTATTTGGGGCATGGCATGTTGGAGGCGGCATTGGAAAGTTAGGTGAAGCACTTGCTGAACGTGCACAACACTGCGGTGCTCAAATCGAATACAACTGCCCGGTATCTGAGATTTTAACTAGTGATGGAAAAGTTACTGGAGTGAGATTGGCAGATGGTCGAGTAATTGAATCTCAAACAGTCGTAAGTAACGCAGATTCTGAGCTAACTTACGGAAAATTACTTGGTAATTTGGCTGTCGCGCGCAAAGAAAAGCAAAAGATTTTGCGAAGTGAACCATCTCTTTCAGGTTTTTACCTAACAATTGGATTAAAGGGAAAGCGCTCAGAACTTAATCACCATACAATTTCTTTTCCGGATGATTATGACGCTGAATTTAACTCAGTCTTTAAGAATTTTCAGCCAGTTGTAGACCCAACTCTTTATATCTGCTCGCCCGCAGATGAACAGATGGTTCCTAATCAGGATTTGACTAATCATGAAAGTTTGTTTGTCCTTGTTAATGCTCCAAGACACAGTACAGATGGCAAGGGTTTTGATTGGAGCACTCCAGGAGTAGCTGAGAAATATGCTGACCACTTGGTGGATCTTTTAGTAGCAAAAGGTTTTATAGACCGAGAAAGAATTGATGTTTTTGCTTACGGATCACCACTGCAGATTCAAAATAATCACCT
>CAYZBP010000071.1:0-1520 GCA_964476715.1 uncultured Bifidobacterium sp.
GAGCAGATTGCAAGCGTTGCCGTCGCGAAAAAGTAAAGCTCTTCCTTAAGGGCTCAAAGTGCGATGGACCAAAGTGTCCGATCGAATCTCGTCCTTACCCACCAGGGCAACACGGTCGCGGTCGTACCAAAGACAGTGAGTACTTATTGCAGATGCGTGAGAAGCAAAAGTGCGCACGTATTTATGGAATTCTAGAAAAGCAGTTCCGTGGATATTACGAAGAGGCAAACCGTCGTCAAGGACGTACCGGTGAAAACCTACTTCGCATCTTGGAAACTCGTTTAGACAACGTAGTTTTCCGTGCAGGTTTTGCAAAGAGTCGTGACATGGCCCGCCAATTAGTGCGCCACGGTCACTTCTTAGTTAACGGTGAGAAAGTAAATATTCCTTCATACCGCGTAACTGCAAACACCATCATTGATGTTCGTCCAGGATCACATGATCTAACTCCATTCATCATCGCAAGTGCTGAATTAGGAGATCGTTCAGTTCCAGCTTGGATGGAAGTTGTTGGCTCAAAGTTGAGAATTCTTGTTCACGCACTCCCAGAGCGCGCTGTCATTGATACTCAAATTCAAGAGCAGTTAATCGTTGAGTTTTACTCTAAGTAAAAAGTAGTAGCAGTAAGCGAACTTCTCGCCCCGAGAGAAGTTCGTGAAGTTCGTAAAGTTGGAGATCAAATAGTGGATCTCCACGAGTTATGGAGGATATCTAGTGCTTATCGCGCAACGTCCCATCTTGTCCGAAGAAGTTGTGAGTGAATACCGCTCTCGCTTCATCATCGAACCATTAGAGCCAGGTTTTGGTTACACCCTGGGCAACTCTTTACGTCGTACCTTGCTCTCATCAATTCCCGGTGCTGCTGTAACAAGCGCACGAGTTGAAGGCGCACTTCATGAGTTCACCACTCTTGAAGGAGTTAAGGAAGATTTAACAGAGATCGTTCTAAACATTAAAGGTTTAGTACTTTCATCAGATAGTGATGAGCCTGTAGTTATGTACATTCGCAAAAGTGGCGAAGGTGTATTAACTGGTGCTGACATCGTTGTCCCAGCTGGAGTTGAAGTTCATAACCCAGAAATACATATTGCAACTCTTAATGCAAAAGCAAAAGTTGAAATTGAACTAACTGTTGAGCGTGGCCGTGGTTACGTAACAGCAGTTCAGAATAAGCAAGCCGGTCAAGAGATCGGACGTATTCCAATTGACTCAATTTATTCACCAGTTCTAAAAGTCACTTACAAAGTTGAAGCAACACGTGTTGAACAGCGCACCGACTTTGACCGTTTAGTTCTTGATGTAGAAACCAAGCGCTCAATGGAACCACGTGATGCAATGGCCTCTGCCGGAAAGACACTGGTTGAGTTATTTGGTTTGGCTCGCGAGTTAAATCTTGGTGCAGAAGGAATTGAAATTGGACCATCCATCACTGATGCGGCACTTGCTGCAGATCTTGCTCTTCCAATCGAAGATTTAGATCTAACAGTGCGCTCATACAACTGCTTGAAGCGTGAAGGAAT
>CAYZBP010000071.1:1620-4396 GCA_964476715.1 uncultured Bifidobacterium sp.
ACAAGAGTAGTTAGAGGAGATCTGAGCCAAAATGCCAAAGCCAGCAAAGGGACCACGCCTCGGTAGTGGACCAGCCCATGAGCGCCTCTTACTAGGAACTCTTGCAGCTCAATTGATTCAGCATGGTCGAATTCGCACCACTGTGACAAAAGCAAAACGCTTGCGTCCGGTTGCAGAGAAGTTGATTAGTGCTGCAAAGAAGGGCGATCTTCCAGCTCGTCGCCGAGTGATGGCAATTATCAGTGACAAGAGCGTTGTACACCACTTGTTTACTGAAATCGGCCCTCGTTTTGCGCAACGCGATGGTGGATACACCCGCATCACCAAAGTGGGAGTTCGCAAAGGCGATAACTCTTCTATGGCGATCATCGAAATTCTTACTGAAGGAACCCCTGCAAAACGCGCTGTTGTTTCACAAGCAGATGCAATTGCGAAAGCTGCTTCAAAGCGCGAAGACGCCAAGAAGGCATCTGCTGCTCGTGTTGCAGATCGTGATTCAAATGCGAAAAAGATTTCAGAGCGAATCGCTAGCCGAGTTTCAGCTGCTGTAAGCGACATTGAAGATGAAGGAGATGCCCCTAAGAAGGCAACTGCTAAAAAAGCTGTAGCTAAAAAAGCACCAGCCAAGAAAGCTGCTGCTAAAAAAGCCCCAGCTAAGAAAGCTGCTGAAAAAGCTACTGCAAAGAAAGCCGCAGCTAAAAAAGCTCCAGCAAAGAAGAGTGCTAAGTAATTTTTAGCAGTTTAAAATAATTATGAGTTCGCCCGCCCCTGAATTACTTCCAGAGGGCGGGTTTACTCGTATTAGGTGCGAACTTTCTTACGATGGTTCCTATTTTTCAGGTTGGAATTTACAACCGGATAGACGCACAGTTCAAAGCGTGGTTGAAGATTTATTAAGTCGTCTTATGGCTATTCCGGTTAACACAATGGTCGCTGGCCGAACTGATGCAGGAGTGCATGCAACGGGCCAAGTTTTTCATTTTGATATCGCACAAGTTGATAGAGATCGCTGGAATTTAACTTCACTTATGCAAATTGCTAATCGTTTACTTCCTGATGAAGTGCGTCTGAATTCATTAGATGATGCACCTCATGGTTTTCACGCCCGCTACTCAGCACTTCGTCGAAATTATCGCTATCGGTTCGCGGATGGTTTTAAAGTAATTCCGCCTTTGGCTCGTGCTGATGTTGCACCTTGGCAACAAAATTTAGATATTGATTTAATGAATATCGCGGTGGTGCCATTAATTGGAACTCATGATTTTGCGGCCTTTTGCCGTAAGCGCGAAGGCGCTACATCAATTAGAACTTTGGAAAAGTTTGAGTGGAGTAGAGATAGCGATGGCTTTGCCCAAGCCCTCGTTAGCGCAGATGCTTTTTGCCATGCAATGGTTCGCTCACTTGTTGGGGCGGCCAGCATCGTCGGCGCCGGCCATGCTGAGATTGGCTGGTTGGGGGAGTTGTTAAATGGCGGAGACCGGGTGGGCCGGTCGCTATCTGCCCCCGCTCGGGGATTGACCTTGATCGGTGTTGATTATCCGACCGGGGCTGGCTTGCTGGAACGGGCCCAGGCGCTGACCAGGACTGGAGTCCGCTCACTTCCAGGTGAGTAGAGGTTAGAAATACCCCATTTTGACCCAGGCCACGCCCAAAAGGTACCCTCTACCCCCTGACCTCATTGAGGTCTGGCCAGATAGTTTCCTTAAATAAGAAGCTTTCCATGACAACGAAGATAGAAGAAGATAGAGGTCGCGCGTGCGTACATATAGCCCAAAGGCTGGGGATGCAACTCCCGAGTGGCACATCATCGACGCTAAAGATGTTGTTCTCGGACGCCTTGCAACACATGCCGCAACACTTTTGCGCGGAAAGCACAAAGCAACTTTTGCACCACACATGGACATGGGTGATTTTGTAATCGTCATCAATGCCGAAGCAGTAGCACTTACCGGAACCAAAGGCGCAAGCAAAATGGAATTCCGTCACTCTGGTTACCCAGGTGGATTAACTGCAACTACTTATTCAGACATGATGGCATTGCACCCAACTCGTGCAGTTGAAAAAGCAATTCGCGGAATGCTTCCAAAAAATTCTCTTGGTCGTTCAATCGGAACTAAGTTGAAAGTCTATGCAGGCCCAGAACACCCACATAGTGCTCAGAATCCAAAACCATTTGTGATTACACAAGTTTCACAAATTTCAAAAAGTAAGGTGAATTAATGTCAGATTTCACAGCTGATCTTTTAGAAGATGATTCTGAAGAGATTCCAACAAGTTACACATCATCTTCGCCTGCTCCTGCAACCAATCGTTCAGCGATTACTGCTCCCGGTGGCGGAACAGGTCGACGTAAAGAAGCTATTGCACGAGTTCGCTTAATTCCAGGTAATGGTAAGTGGACACTTAACGGTCGCACTCTTGAACAATATTTTCCAAACAAAGTTCACCAACAAGCAGTTTCAGAACCATTCCGCACAGTTGGTGTTGAAGGTAATTACGATGTAATTGCACTTATCAATGGTGGTGGCGTTTCTGGTCAAGCTGGCGCACTACGTCTTGGTGTATCTCGTGCATTAAATGAGATTGATGTAGAGGCACATCGTCCACTTTTGAAAAAAGCCGGATTTCTTACCCGTGATGCTCGTATTATTGAGAGCAAGAAGTACGGTCTAAAGAAGGCTCGTAAGCGTTCGCAATACAGCAAGCGTTAATTCTTAACCAAATTTAAGGAGCTGGATTTAAGTGGCTCTTTTTGGAACAGATGGAATTCGTGGAA
>CAYZBP010000072.1:0-4294 GCA_964476715.1 uncultured Bifidobacterium sp.
GCATCTGGTCACTTAGTAGATGTCGGCGAAGCAGTCGGAATCATCGCAGCACAATCAATTGGTGAGCCAGGAACGCAGTTAACAATGCGTACCTTCCACACCGGTGGTGCGGTAAACGAAGCCGGAGATATCACTCACGGTCTTCCACGTATTGTTGAACTTTTCGAAGCGCGTGAGCCAAAAGGTAAAGCGCCAATCGCAGAGTACGCAGGACGAATCACATTTGAAGAGGATCCAAAAAATCCAACCGGTAAGCGTTTAGTTCTTACTCCAGATAATGGAAGCGAAGAAGTTGCTTATCCAGTTTCACGTTCTCGTAAATTGTTAGTTAACGATGGAGATCGTGTTGAAGTTGGACAACGTTTGGTTCTTGGTGCAATTGATCCAAAGGATGTACTTCGTATTCTTGGACCACGTGCAACACAAGTACACCTTTGCGAAGAGATTCAATCTGTGTATCGCTCACAAGGTGTTGCTATTCACGACAAGCACATTGAAGTTATCGTGCGACAGATGCTTAAGCGGATCACCATTCTTGAAGCTGGTAACGCCAACTTCTTGCCAGGTGAACTTGTTGAGCGCGGTCGTTTCGAAACTGAGAACCGTCGCGTCGTAGCAAATAGTGGAACTCCTGCTTCTGGTCGTGCCGAGTTGATGGGTATTACCAAGGCATCCCTTGCTACCGAATCATGGTTGTCAGCTGCTTCATTCCAAGAGACCACCCGAGTCTTGACCGATGCCGCCTTGGGCGAGCGTCGCGACAACTTGGTCGGCCTCAAAGAGAATGTGATCATCGGCAAGCTAATTCCAGCTGGAACTGGCCTAGCCCGTTACCGAAATGTCCGAGTTGAGCCTACTGAGGCGGCAAAGGCAGCGGTTTATGCGGCCTATGACGAGTATGACTTCACCCCATTTGAGAGCCAAGGCTCCGGTGAGGCGGTCCGTCTAGACGAGTTTGAGGTAGATAACCGCTCATAAGGGCGGTTATTACTTACCCGTTTTGACCGGGCGAGAGTGGTTCGGCTACTCTCGCCCTACTGAAAAAAGCCCGCACTGACTTTTTGTTGGTGTAGCAATCGGTGGTGAATACGACACACCCGACCGCGTGGGTGGGAGATGTGACCGGCAGTACTAGTAATTAAAGAGGAGAGGTAAACGCATGCCAACGATTCAGCAGTTGGTCCGGAAAGGGCGCGCAGAGAAGAGTTCGAAGACGAACACTCCTGCACTAAAAGGCAGCCCACAACGGCGCGGTGTTTGCACGCGCGTTTACACAACTACTCCTAAGAAGCCAAACTCTGCGCTTCGTAAAGTGGCACGTGTTCGACTAACTAGTGGCATTGAAGTTACTGCATACATTCCAGGTGAAGGTCACAACTTGCAAGAGCACTCAATCGTGCTTGTTCGTGGTGGTCGTGTAAAAGATCTTCCTGGTGTTCGTTACAAAATTATTCGCGGCTCATTAGATACCCAAGGCGTAAAGAATCGTAAGCAATCACGTAGCCGTTACGGTGCAAAGAAGGAGAAGAAGTAATGCCACGTAAAGGTCCCGCTCCGAAGAGCCCAGTAATTGCCGATCCGGTTTACAACTCACCAGTTGTTACTGCGCTTATTAATAAAATTTTGCTTGATGGCAAGCGTTCAACTGCAGAACAAATTGTTTACGATGCACTTGAAGGTTGCCGCGAAAAATCTGGTGCTGATCCGCTAATTACATTGAAGCGCGCACTAGACAACATTAAGCCAGCTCTTGAAGTACGTAGCCGTCGTGTTGGTGGAGCTACTTATCAGATTCCAGTTGAAGTTAAAGCTGCACGTTCAACAGCGCTTGCACTTCGTTGGCTCGTAACTTACTCACGTCTTCGTCGTGAAAAGACAATGGCTGAGCGTTTAATGAATGAATTAGTTGATGCAAGTAATGGTTTAGGCGCATCTGTAAAGAAGCGCGAAGACACTCACAAAATGGCAGAAGCTAACAAGGCTTTTGCTCACTATCGCTGGTAATAAGGAGCACTGAGAACGTGGCTGTAGATACTGCAATCGACCTCGCCAAGGTCCGTAACATCGGGATCATGGCGCATATCGACGCGGGCAAAACCACCACCACTGAGCGCATTCTTTTTTACACCGGAATCAATTACAAAATTGGTGAGGTGCACGAAGGTGCCGCAACGATGGACTGGATGGAGCAGGAACAAGAGCGTGGAATCACAATCACCTCTGCTGCAACCACTTGTATGTGGGATGACCACCTAATTAATATTATTGACACACCTGGACACGTAGATTTCACCGTAGAGGTAGAGCGTTCACTTCGCGTACTTGATGGTGCAGTTGCAGTGTTTGATGGTGTTGCTGGTGTTGAACCGCAATCTGAGACTGTATGGCGTCAGGCAGATCGCTACAACGTTCCTCGTATATGCTTTATCAATAAATTAGA
The DNA here is from genome assembly GCA_964476715.1 of uncultured Bifidobacterium sp. Lineage (GTDB taxonomy): Bacteria > Actinomycetota > Actinomycetes > Nanopelagicales > Nanopelagicaceae > UBA3012. The sequence goes on from CAYZBP010000072.1 coordinate 2,441, forward strand.
CCGCACAGGTGCAAACTTCGATATGTGCGTTGGCATGATTAAAACTCGCTTAAATGCAATTCCACTTGTTCTACAAATTCCAATTGGATCCGAAATTGATTTCCTCGGAGTCGTGGATCTAATTGCAATGAAAGCACTTGTTTGGCCAGGAGAGACAAAAAAGGGTGAGGATTACCTCATCGAAGAGATTCCAGCTGATCTTGCAACTAAAGCTGCTGAGGCTCGTCACGCACTTGTCGAAACTCTTTCTGAAAATGATGACATTCTTATGGAGAAATACCTTGAGGGTGTTGAGCCAACTGAAGCAGAGATCATCGCCGGAATTCGTCGCGCAACTCTTGCTGACAAAATTACTCCAGTACTTTGTGGTTCTGCATTTAAGAACAAAGGCGTTCAGCCAATGCTTGATGCAGTAACTCGTTACCTTCCAAGCCCACTAGATGTTTCCGGAATTGTCGGTCACAAGATGGGTGATAGCTCAGTTGAGATTTTGCGTAAGCCAGATCAGAAAGAACCTTTCTCTGCTCTTGCATTTAAAATCATGAGCGATCCACACCTTGGAAAATTAACATTCGTTCGCGTTTACTCTGGTGTGCTTGAGACTGGTACTCCGATTCTCAACAGCACCAAAGATCGTAAAGAACGCGTTGGAAAGATCTACCAGATGCACGCAAATAAGCGCGAAGAGCGTGACACTGCTGTGGCTGGAATGATCGTTGCTGTTATGGGTCTAAAAGACACCACAACCGGTGAAACACTTTGCGATCCTGCAAATCCAGTAATTCTTGAATCTATGGATTTCCCAGATCCAGTTCTTCACATTGCGATTGAGCCAAAGACAAAAGGCGATCAAGAAAAACTTGGTATGGCAATCCAGCGTCTTGCTGAAGAAGATCCAACTTTCCATGTTCGCACAGATGAAGAGACTGGCCAAACCATCATTGCTGGTATGGGCGAGCTTCACTTAGAAATTTTGGTTGACCGTATGCGTCGCGAATTTAAAGTTGAAGCAAATGTTGGTAAGCCACAAGTTGCTTACCGTGAAACTCTTCGTAAAGCAGTTGAACGTCACGATTACACCCACAAAAAACAAACAGGTGGATCAGGTCAGTTCGCAAAGATTCAAATTGCAGTCCACCCACTTCCATCAGGTACTGAAGGCGGATATGAATTCGTCAACAAAATTACCGGTGGTCGTGTTCCACGCGAGTACATCCCATCAGTTGATGCCGGTTGCCAAGAGGCCATGCACAGTGGTCCGCTAGCTGGTTATCCACTTGTAGATGTACAAGTCACTCTTCTTGATGGCGCTTACCACGATGTTGACTCATCGGAGTTGGCCTTCAAGATTGCTGGAATCGCAGCATTTAAGGAAGCAGCAAAACTTGCTGGTCCGGTATTGCTCGAGCCAGTTATGTCTGTCGAAGTCATTACCCCTGAAGATTTCATGGGCGATGTAATCGGCGATCTAAATAGTCGTCGTGGACAGATTCAGTCCATGGACGAAAGATCAGGTGCTCGTATTGTTAAAGCAATTGTGCCGCTTTCAGAGATGTTCGGTTATGTCGGAGATCTTCGAAGCAAGACACAAGGCCGCGCAAGTTACAGCATGCAATTCGACTCATATGCAGAAGTTCCGGCAAATGTGGCGAAAGAGATCGTTGCAAAGGTCCGGGGCGAGTAGTCCTACCAGTCCTAACAAGGCAGTTCAACTAAACCGATTAACTAGGAGGTCACAGTGGCGAAGGCAAAGTTCGAGCGTACAAAGCCGCACGTCAATATCGGCACCATCGGTCACATTGACCACGGTAAGACCACTCTTACTGCGGCAATTTCCAAGGTGCTTCACGACAA
>CAYZBP010000073.1:0-4145 GCA_964476715.1 uncultured Bifidobacterium sp.
TGTCGTAACGTGCGGGCATTCCATATTGAGTTGGATCAAATGCTTCGATCTCGACTTCATGTCCTTCATTAGCTTGCTTTAATGAAAGTGAAATGCGACGACGCTCAAGATCAATATCAATGATCTTTACGAAAATATCATCATCAACTTGAACTACCTGCTCTGGAATTTCGACATGGCGCTCTGCAAGTTCAGAAATATGAACTAAGCCTTCAATTCCTTCATGCACTCGAACAAATGCACCGAATGGAACCAATTTAGTTACTTTTCCAGCAACAACCTGGTCAATCGCATTTGTGCGTGCAAAGTGCTGCCAAGGATCTTCTTGAGTTGCCTTAAGTGAAAGCGAAACGCGCTCGCGCTCAAAATCTACTTCAAGAACTTCAACAGTTACCGGCATGCCAACTTCAACGACCTCGTTTGGATGATCGATGTGTTTCCATGAAAGCTCGCTTACGTGAACTAGGCCGTCAACTCCGCCAAGATCAACAAATGCACCGAAGTTAACAATTGATGAAATTGTTCCGGAACGTACTTGACCCTTTTGAAGTTGATTTAAGAAAGTCGTACGAGTCTCTGATTGGCTTTGCTCAAGGAATGCACGACGAGACAAAACTACGTTGTTGCGGTTTTTGTCGAGTTCGATAATACGAGCTTCGATCTCTTTACCAATATATGGAGTTAAATCACGGACGCGGCGCATTTCAACAAGAGATGCTGGCAAGAAGCCACGAAGTCCAATGTCAACGATTAAGCCACCCTTAACAACTTCAATGACTGTTCCTTTGACAACTTCGTCACGCTCTTTCATTCCTTCAATGGTTCCCCATGCACGCTCGTATGTTGCGCGCTTCTTGGAAAGAATTAAACGTCCCTCTTTATCTTCTTTTTGCAAGACTAGAGCTTCGATGCGATCCCCCACTGAGACAATCTCATGTGGATCAATATCATGTTTGATTGAAAGTTCACGAGAAGGAATTACACCTTCTGTTTTGTAACCAATGTCTACGAGAACTTCATCTCGATCGACTTGAACAATGATGCCTTCTACAAGGTCTCCATCATTAAAATTCTTTATTGTTCCTTCAATTGCGGCCATAAAATCGGCGGCTGATCCAATGTCATTAATTGCGACTGCAGGTGCGTTGCTCAAGTTGCTCCGAAGGTAGTGGGTAGTAGGAATAGGGACAGCGCGCAAGGCTACGGCTAGGCGTAAGAGCAGGTCAATTTCGGGATATTTCACTTGAAAACCCCGCTCAAAAGCCGGATTCGGCGATCTAATTAATGGGCTGCTAACTCCCAATTGGCGCCCAAGCCAATATTCACGGCCAAGGGTGCATTAAGTGCAAATGCATCCCCCATTTGGGTTCGGACAATTTCGGAAAGAAGTTTGGCTTCCCCTTTAGCAACTTCTAAAACCAGTTCATCATGAACTTGTAACAAAATTCGAGATTTCAAATTAGCTGCAGAGATTGCGCTTCCAACTTTCAACATCGCCAATTTCATGATGTCAGCAGCCGAACCTTGAATTGGTGCATTTAGCGCCATACGCTCTGCAATATCTCTGCGGGTTTTTACATCACTTTGCAGATCAGGCAGGTAACGACGACGCCCTAAAATAGTTTCGGTGTAACCGACTTTGCGCGCTTCAATAACAACATCTGCTAAATAATCACGGATGCCGCCAAATCGCTCAAAATAGTTATTCATCAATTCTTGCGCAGCCACTGGTGAGATTCCAAGTTGTTGCGATAAACCAAAAGCCGACAGACCATACGCGAGTCCGTACGACATAGCTTTTATAGTGCGGCGCATTTCCGAAGTAACTTCACTTGCTTTAACTCCGAATACTTGCGCTCCGACTGTTGTATGTAAGTCTTCACCAGAAGTTAAAGCTGCGAGAAGTGCTTCATCTTTTGAAAGATGAGCCATGATGCGCATTTCGATTTGGCTGTAATCGGCTGTCATTAACTCTTCAAAACCTTTTCCGGCAATAAAACAACTTCTAATTAGACGTCCTTCTTCACTTCTAATTGGAATATTTTGCAAATTCGGTTCGGTCGAAGAAAGTCTTCCAGTTGCGGTAACCATCTGCTGGAAAGTTGTATGAATTCGTCCATCTGCAGCAGTTGCACGACTTAAACCTTCAACCACACTTTTTAACTTTAAAACATCTCGGGATCTCAGAATCTGGTCGATTACTGGATGCTTAGTTACCTCTTGCAAGTGCTGCAACGCTTCAGCATCAGTTGTATATCCAGTTTTAATCTTTTTACTTTTAGGCAATTGCAGTTCATCAAACAAAACTTCCTGTAACTGCTTTGGGGAGGAAAGATTAAATTCATGTCCTACTATTTTGTGGGCTTCTTTTGCAGCTTCCAAACTGGCTTTTGCAAAAAATGTTTCTAGCCTTGCAATCTCCTTGATATCAACAGCAATTCCAATACGTTCCATTTTTGCTAAAGCGATTGCCGTAGGTACTTCAAGTTCACTTGCCAACTTAGTTGCCTTAGATTGGTCGGCTCTTTGCAGAAGAAGTGGATAAAGCTCCAAAATCGCTTGAGCCTGTGCTTGCAGCGCTGTTTTATCGATCTCTAGATTTGGGACATCAAAATTCAGCTCCATCGGCAATTCCTCTTCAATTTCAGAGGATTGGCCGGCGATCTCTCGTCCAAGTAAAACTCCAACAACTTCACTGAGTTCGGGGGTTCTGGCTCCGGGGTTAATCAAATATGCAAGTAAAGCTAAATCAACGCACTCCCCTGAAATGCCATCAACGGCCCGAATCGCCAGCGGTTTCAAATCAAAAAATATTTTTTTATATTTCTCGTTCTGTAACCAATTCGCAGCCATCTCATGTCTGAGGAGAAAGTTCTTCTCCGCCCCCTGGGAAATCAGTATTTCAAATTGCCGCTCACCCTGGAGCGCGTAGGAAACCGCGCACAGTTGTGATTCATCAATCCATTTTAAATCCTTTAAATTTTCAATTGTTTTGATTTTTATATCTACTTGGCTCTTGCTGCTATTTGTAACTGCTGAGATCATTGATTCACTGGAATTATCCATTTTATTTATACGATCTTTTAATGCCCGAAACTCAAGTCGATCAAAAATCTGTCGAAGTTCTTTAAAATCTTTTGTTGCGACTTCCAAATCTTCAATTTCTAACTCAACATCAACATCTCTAATCAAATGCGTTAACTCTTTATTTAACTTGACCTGCTCAATTCCAGCACGCAACGATTCGCCAACTTTTCCACTTATCTCATCTGATTTTTTCAGCAAAACTTCAAGGGATCCATATTCCGCAATCCATTTTGTAGCTGTTTTTTCACCAACCCCTTCGAGAGATGGCAGGTTGTCACTTGGGTCTCCGCGTAATGCTGCAAAGTCCAGATACTGTTTTGGAGTTAAACCATATTTTTCAAAGACTGCTTCCGGAGTCATTCTGGCTAACTCGCTGACGCCTTTTTTTGGATAGAGAACAGTGATCTGATCGGTAACTAATTGAAATGTGTCACGATCCCCTGAGCAAATCTCCACTTCAAATTTTTTGGCGACCGCAATAGTTGCTAAAGTTGCAATCAGGTCGTCAGCTTCAAAACCTTCTTTTTGAATTCTTTTAATTCCTAGAGCATCTACGACTGCAAAAATTTCAGGCATCTGAGAACGAAACTCATCAGGGGTTTTTGCACGGTTTGCTTTGTACTCAGGGAAACGCTCAGAACGAAAAGTTTTTCGCGAAACATCAAAGGCGACTGCGATATGAGTTGGTTCGATATCTCGCAATAAATTAAGCAACATCGTGGTGAATCCATATGCCGCATTTGTGGGAAATCCAGTTGAAGTTTTGAAGTTTTCTACCGGCAATGCGTGAAATGCCCGATATGCCATTGAGTGGCCATCGAGCAAAAGTAGCCGTCGCTCACCTGATGAGTTTGATGAGTTTGGTGAATTCGATTTCCCCATATCTGGATCCTAGGTTGAGCGCGTAGGATTGGCAGATGAGCACACTTAACAATCTCAACAAATTGAGCGCTGAAAATTTAGCCGCCTTGAATGAGCGTGGCCGCGGAGCATTAGACCAAAAAATGGGAATCGAGATTATCGAAGCCTCCCCGCAGAGAATGGTCGGCACTATGCCG
>CAYZBP010000074.1:0-4047 GCA_964476715.1 uncultured Bifidobacterium sp.
AGCGAGACGGAATTAGCGTTAATGCGCTTTGGCCACGGACTGCTATCGATACCGCTGCACTTGCCATGATTCCCGGAGTTGACACTGATTTTTGTCGCAAACCAGAGATTATTTCCGATTCAGCGCACATCATTTTGACCGGAACCGGCAAAACCGGAAACTTCTTTATTGATGATGAAGTTCTGGCCTCTGTCGGAATTACAGATTTAGATAAGTATTCAGTGATACCTGGTACAACTGAATTTTTGCTTGACTTTTTTATTGACTAGAAAGAAAAACCTTCAGGCAACTCTAAGCGGTATTTATTTAATAATCTTTCGTCACGCAAAATCTCAATTGTGGGTCCATCAGCGACAATATTTCCGGCTGAAATAATTACCGATCGCGGACAGATTTGCATGGCATATGGAAGATCATGGGTGACCATTAAAATTGTGACAGGGAGTGATTGCAAGATTTCAAATAACTCGCGCCTGGCTGCAGGATCTAAATTTGATGAGGGTTCATCTAAAACCAAGATTTCTGGTTGCATGGCAAGAACCGTTGCAACTGCAACTCTTCTGCGCTGACCAAAGGAGAGGTGATGCGGAGCTCGATCTCTAAATTCACTCATCTTCACGAGCGCTAAGGCCGCAACAACTCGATCTTCAAGTTCTGCTCCTCTGACGCCATAATTTTGCGGCCCAAAGGCAATATCTTCACCAACAGTTGGCATAAATAATTGATCATCTGGATCTTGAAAAACTATTCCGACTTTTTGGCGAGCAGCGAGCAAAGAAGAATTTTTATTTGGATCGATTCTTGAACCATCAATTTCAATAGAACCTTTACCTCCATGCAAAATGCCATTTAAGTGCATCACAAGAGTGGTTTTGCCGGCGCCGTTTGGTCCAAGTAGTGCAACACGCTCGCCAGCATTAACGACCAGATCAATGTTATCCAAAGCCTGATTTCCATCAGGATATGAATATCCCAACCCACTAACTTTTAACTTAGGAGATTCCATTACCTAACCCTTTCACTGAAAATTCATTGAATAAATAAGATTTAAAGCTGCTGCAATCAAAAAAGTTAAAGGCAAAATAATTGCTCGAGTTATATCCTTCTTGTGGACTGACTCTGGTTCAAAATCTGGCAGATTGCCGACATAGCCCCGACTCAACATCGCTAAATGAACTCTCTCACCGCGTTCATACGATCTAATAAATAATGTTCCGGCTGCTTGCGCCAAAACTTTCCAATGTTTAGGGCCGGTAGCGATAAAGCCGCGAGATTGACGGGCAACTTCCATTCGCTCACTTTCGGCGGAGATTACATTTACATACCTGAGCATAAAGGTGGCAATTTGGACTAATAAAGTTGGCATCTTTAACTTAGTAAATCCGCGGAGCAAACTTCGCACAGTTGTCGTGGCTCCAAGTAGAACTGAGATCAAAGTTCCAGCGGTGGCTTTCACAATGATTGATCCACCTGCATATGCTCCTTCGCTCGATATCGAAATCAGACCTATGTCGAGATCTTTAACTCCACTGATGAATGGCATCAGGATTGCGAAAAAGATGAAAGGTATTTCAATAGTGGCACGCTTGAGTACTTTAAAAATTGGAACTTTTGAAACTTTAATCAGTGAAAAAATCACCAAATAATAAAATAAATGCGCTGGCCAATTGCTAAGAGGGGTTAGAACTATAATTATTAGGGAAGAAAAAGCTGAGAGTATTTTTAAGTGAGCCGGAAAAAGATGCAAAGCAGAATGCTTATGGATATAAAGCCGCTCACCGACATCATGCCCATGGTGATGAGGGTGGCGATCGTGTTGCTCATGAGTAGTGGCTTCTTGGCGCAAAGTTTAATTCTTTTTTCTAGAGATAAATTTTATGATCAAATACATAAGCACTCCTGTTGCAATTACACCAATAATTCCGGCAATTCCAACTGAAAGCCGTTCATTTTCGATTCCAGCGACACCGTAATCAGCAAGGGCTGAATTGTCGAGTGTGTGGTCTCTAGCGGTTTCGATGAATCCAACATCTTCGGCAACTTTTTCTAATCCATCAGGGGAGGAGGACGCGTAGAAAGAAACAATTCCAGCAAGCCCGATAGACACCAATAAAAAAATCAAATAAAACTTTCTATTACTTTGCTCAATCATGATTTGCGACTCTTCGAAGAAATCTTATTTGCGCCATAAACCAGATCTTTACGAGTTGAGATCACGGCAGAAATAGTCAGGAAGGTGATAATCGCTTCACCTATACCGATAAAGATATGAGTTCCAACCATTGCTCCAAGAACTGTGGTGGTGGAATAAGTTGCAACTCCGCCGATCCAATATTCAAATACAAATGCAGAGGCAGCGGCTGGGACTGAGATCAAGGCGGCGATCGAGCCAGCAATCACCACACTACTTTTCTGTGAGCCAAATCTGGCAAGCACTTTGTAAATCAAAACAAAAAGTCCGTAACTAACCCATACGCCAATAAATCCCATATTGAAAATATTTAATCCAAGTGCGGTGAGCCCACCGTCGGCAAAAAGTAATCCTTGAATCAGTAAAACTACGGTCAAAGCCAGTGTTGCGGCGTAGGGACCAACCAGGACCACCGCGAGTGCGCCGCCAAGTAAATGACCTGAAGTTCCGGCTGCCACTGGGAAATTAAGCATTTGTACCGCGAAGATGAATACTGCGACTAGCCCAATCAAAGGTGCCGACTTTTCATCTAATTTGTTTTTAGCTGATTTGAGCGTGATGCCTAACCCGGCCATGGTCAGCAGGCCAGCTCCAACAGAGGTCGGAATATCGATAAATCCGTCAGGTATGTGCACCTATCAATTTTAATGCAAATCGTTTGCATCTGCACTCTCAATACCTATTCAGAGGAGAGTAGGTTCTAAAGATGATTCCGATGCTCAATTTGCGGCAAATCTTGCCAAGTAGAAGTGATTACCCAGGTTTCAGAGCGGGTTGGCGGCATGATCTGCTCGCAGGAGTGGCTGTGGGTGTAGTAGCCCTACCTTTGGCGCTAGCTTTTGGAATCTCGACCGGGACTGGCGCGGCCTCCGGGTTGGTGACAGCGATTGTGGCTGGATTTATCGCCGCCCTTTTTGGTGGGTCCCGTTTTCAAGTCAGCGGTCCGACGGGTGCGATGACAGTTGTCCTTGTTCCGATTGTCGCCAAATACGGCATCGGAGTTATGCCAATTGTTGGTGCAATGGCTGGATTGATAATTATTTTGTTAGGGATATTCAAGTTAGGTAGATATTTAGCGGCAGTTCCTTGGGCAGTACTTGAAGGATTTACAGTTGGAATTGGAATTGTGATTGCGTTACAACAACTCCCACTGGCTTTAGATATTGCAAAACCAGAAGGCAGCAATGCTGCCAGAGTTGCTTGGGCAACTTTGAAAATAGCTTTCACTGATGGTTTTAAAAATGGACCAACGATAATTTTATTCACTGCCATTACTTGCATGTTGCTTTCCGTGCGTTTTACTAAAACAATCCCAGCGAGCATCGTGACGGTAGTGTTTTGCACAATCGTGTTAATGATTTCTCCATTAGAAGCAAAAACAATTGGAGAGTTACCGCATTCATTGCCAATGCCGAAGCTTCCTGAGATTCCAACGTTAGGCTGGTCAGCAATTATTTATGCCGCTTTTGCGGTTGCAGCCCTTGGCGCCATTGAATCAATTCTTTCAGCCCGCGTAGCTGATGGAATGGAACATGCGAAAACCCATTTACATGATGGAGAAAAACATGATTCAGATCGTGAATTATTTGGTCAAGGCTTGGCAACAGTAGCCGCATCAATGATGGGTGGTATTCCAGCGACTGGCGCAATCGCACGAACAGCAGTAAATGTGCGCTCTGGTGCCAGAACAAGATTTTCGGCGATAGTGCACTCGATACTCTTATTAATTTGCGTGTTACTTATCGCACCAGTTGTTGGGCAAATTCCAATCAGTGCACTTGCGGGAATCTTGATCGTGACGGCGGCCAGAATGGTAAATCCAGTTTCAGTTCGCGAGGCTTTGGTAACAACAAGAA
>CAYZBP010000075.1:0-3877 GCA_964476715.1 uncultured Bifidobacterium sp.
AAACTGGCCAACAGCTTTGATCGTTGCAAACGCCAACGCAGCCCTAGGCGCATTGGCCCAGATACATACTGCAGGATTAAGGGTCCCTGAAGAAATCTCGCTTGTCTCAATCCATGATATTTGGTTTGCCGATGCCACGTGGCCCCCGATAACTGCGGTGAAAATGCCAAATTATGAGATGGGTAAAGTAGCGATAGGCATGTTGCTCAAACAGATGGAAACCGGAGTCATTGAAAAACATATTTTGACAGATCCGCCAAACCTATTGGTTGTACGTTCATCAACTGCCAAACCACCGATAGGCTAATGTCAGAATTTAAGGAGTAATTATGAAACTTGCCGTGATCTCGACCGCTACAAATCCATTTGCATTAGTGGTGAGAAAAAATGGTGTATTCAAAACTATTCCTGGTATCCCAACATTGACGCAAGCATTGCAAATGCGAATGAATGACTTAAAAGTTGCCATTGAAAAAGATGCCGGTAACGTGGTCACAGGCGAACTTGTCCCACCGGTCGCACCTGAAACTGAAGTATGGGGTGCTGGAGTTACTTACTTGCGTTCGCGTGATGCTCGTAAAGAGGAAAGCGACACACCTGACGTTTACCAAAGAGTTTATGAAGCTGCTCGACCAGAGTTATTTTTTAAGGCAACTTGTCGCCGCACAGTCGGTAATGGGGATCCAATCGGTATTCGTTATGACTCAGAGGCATCAGTTCCAGAGCCTGAAGTCGCTATTGTCGTAAATAAATTCCGCGAAATTATTGGTTACTCAATTTGCAATGACATGACTGCCCGCACAATAGAGGGAGAAAATCCACTTTATCTGCCACAAGCAAAATCTTATTTAGGTTCTACTTCACTTGGTCCGGACATCACTTTGTCTTGGTTGGCACCAAGTGCAGCCGAGATGAGCATCCACGCAGAAATTAAAAGAGGAAGTGCGATTGTTTGGCAAGCAGACACCGCCCTTTCAGGTTTGAATCGAACTCTTCCTGACTTAGTTGATTATTTATTCCGTTGTCAAACTTTTCCTGATGGAGTAATTCTTTCTACAGGAACCGGAATCATTCCGCCGTTAGAATTTATTACAAAAGAGGGTGATGTCATTTCAATCACAGTAAATGGCCTTGGCGTATTAAGTAATCCAGTAGTGACAATCTCTGCAGATGTAAATGAGGCGGTCTAATTATGAGTAAACATGTAGTTTGGACCCAATGGGATGACCTTGAGGTACCTGAAGGAATCACTCGACTGTCGCCTGCAAATCGTCCACTTGACACCTCGGATTTATCAGATATTACTTTTTACGTTCCTTCATACATGGGTGGCAGGACTGCTCTTGAGTTCAGCAAAAAAATGAGCTCATTGCAAACTTTGCAGATGCCAAACGCCGGATATGACGATGCCATGGAGTTTGTTCGTCCTGGAATCACATTGTGTAATGGCCGTGGCATCCATGACGCGTCGACTGCTGAACTAGCAGTGGGATTAACTATCGCATCACTTCGAGGTTTTCCTTTTTTTGCACTTTCTCAAGCAAAGAGCGAATGGAATCATCAGAAATTTCGCTCGATGAATGATCGCAAGATTGGTTTAATTGGCTATGGTTCTATAGGTAAAACTATTGAGCGAAACCTTTCCGGTTTTGATGTTGAGGTCATTCCATTTAATCGTTCTGGCTCTGATGGTGCAAGAAAGATAAGCGAGCTAGATCAGAGTTTGGCGACTTTGGATGTAGTTATTTTAATTTTGCCACTGAATGATGAAAGTCGAAAGATGTTTGATGCAAAGCGCTTAGCCAAAATGAAGAATGGTGCCTTGTTAGTTAATGTCGCGCGTGGAGCAATCGTCGACACAGACGCGTTAATTGTTGAATTGAAGAGCGGTCGAATCACAGCAGCACTTGATGTAACCGATCCTGAACCATTGCCAAGCGAACATCCACTTTGGCGAACGCCAGGAGTTTTTATCGCTCCACACGTGGGTGGAAATACATCAATCTTCGAGTCAAGGGCACGCAAATTGATTCAACAACAATTGCAAAAACTTGCCAGTGGATTACCACTGGCAAATGTGATTGTCTCTAAATAAGAATCTTTAACTAGCGCTTAAATGCGACAGTTTTTGATGTAATGCTTCCGATTCCTTCAATTCCAGTTTCTACAACTGAACCGGCTTGCAGGTATTTTGGAGGATTGAATCCCATTCCAACACCTTCAGGAGTTCCGCTGTTGATGATGTCTCCAGCTTTTAACTCCATGAATTGGCTTAAGTACCAAACGATGTGATCAATTCCAAAGACTAAATCGCTCGTGCGAGAGTCCTGGCGCTTTTCACCATCAACGGTGCACCACAAGCGAACATCATGTGGGTTGAATGAATCTGAAGTGACAGCAACAGGTCCAATTGGATTAAAGGTGGGGAATGATTTTCCTTTTACCCATTGACCACTACGTTCAATCTGCCAGTGGCGTTCGCTCACATCTTGGCTAATTGAATAAGCAGCGATGTAATTTTTAGAATCTTCAGGTGAATTCAAATAAAGCGCAGTTTTGCCAATAATAATCGCGAGTTCAACCTCGTAATCGGTTTTTTCGCTATTTGGCGGAATCACTAAATCATCAAAACCACCAACGCAAGTATCTGCAGCCTTCATAAAAACTACAGGTTCTGGAGCGACCGTCATTCCAGATTCTTTAGCATGTTTGGCATAGTTAAGACCGATGCAAATAATTTTTGTTGGTCTGGCGACTGGTGAGCCGATTCGGTAATCAGAGATTTTCACTTTTGGCAGTGAATTCAAATCTGCTGCTTGGACTTTTGCGATCGCGCCATTTTCTAGCTCGCTCCGGTTCCAATCCTTGATTAGGTGGTCCACAAATACCGCCTCGGTATCGGAGACCATTACTGCAGGTTTTTCGTTCTCAAAGGCGCCTAAACGAGCAAATTTCATACGAATTTCCAACTTCCTGAGACGTGACATATCGGAGATATGTTCAGATATCCGGCCATCGTATAGGGTTCCAATCGGATTGTTAAGTTATTCTTCGTACCAATCACTTCGGGTCAATTTGGGGGAGCCATGAGTTCAAAACACACACCAACAGGTCGCCGTAGCGGTGAATGGTTTGCATCGACCGGAAAAAACGGCTTTATCCATCGCTCATGGATGCGCAACCAAGGATTTGCTCCTGATCTATTTGATGGCCGGCCAGTAATTGGTATTGGCACCACCTGGTCTGAATTCACTCCGTGTAACGCACATTTGCGACGCGTTGCCGAATCCGTAAAACGTGGAGTTTGGGAAGCTGGCGGATTCCCTCTTGAATTTGCAGCCATGTCACTTGGTGAACCAATTATGCGACCAACCACAATGTTGTATCGCAATCTATTGGCAATGGAAGTTGAAGAATTAATTCGTGCAAACCCAATGGATGGAGTTGTACTCCTATCTGGTTGCGATAAAACCACACCAGGAATGTTGATGGGTGCGGCCAGTGTTGATATTCCAACTTTGATGATGACCGGCGGTCCGATGCTTAACGGAAAATTCCGCGGCAAAGATATTGGATCAGGAACAGATGTTTGGAAATTTGCTGAAGATGTTCGCGCTGGAACTATGAGCCTTGAAGAGTTTGCCGAAGCAGAAGCATGTATGTCACGAAGTGCTGGTCACTGTATGACAATGGGAACAGCATCAACAATGGCATCTGTTACTGAAGCACTTGGAATGCAATTGCCGGGAAGTGCTGCGATTCCTGCAGTTGATTCTCGCCGTTACGCATTGGCACAAATTGCCGGACGTCGTATCGTAAAAATGGTTGAAGAGGATCTTAAAGTTTCCGATATTTTGACTCGCCAGGCATTTGAAAA
>CAYZBP010000076.1:0-3844 GCA_964476715.1 uncultured Bifidobacterium sp.
CAATGAAGGACATGAAGTTGAGATCGAAGCATTTGATCCAACTCAATACGGAATGCCAGCACGTTATGACGAAGCCGGTAATTTCATTTACCCAGAAGGTTTCGATCCTGATTCACAGGAATGGAAGCCAGGATTTGAAACCCAACGCGAAGAGTGGGAACGTCAATACACCGAGGCACAAGCTCGTTTTATTGCCCACAAAAAGCAACGTGACGAAGCAAAAGCCAGCGAAGCTGCTACCGCCGCAACGTCAGCTGCTGCAGAAAGCACTGAAACCCCTGCTGCTGAATAGGTAATTTGCGGTCTGGACGGTTTAAGTGGTCGAGTACTTGGGTACTTGAGTAGTTTGTACTAGTGATTCTCATTGCCCTAACGGGCGGCATCGGCTCGGGCAAGTCCCGGGCCGCTGCCATTCTCGAAGAGTTTGGTGCTCATTCAATCAGCGCAGATACGTTAGCTCGCGAGGTGCTTGAGCGAGGCGAAGATGGTTATAACGAAGTTGTTGCTTACTTCGGAGATGAGATCCTCAATGAAGGCCAAATTGATCGAAAAAAGTTGGCCGAAATAGTTTTCAACGACTCGAAGCAATTGGAAGTGCTGGAATCCATTACCCATCCATTGATTAGAGCGAAGTTTGTCTCGGAAACACGTGGCTTGCCGGAGAACTCCGTGGTTGTTTATGAGATTCCTTTGCTTGCAGAATCGATCTCGCGACAAAAGCAATTAGATTTCGACCATGTAATTGTTCTTGAGAGTGAAACTGAGACAAGAGTTGCCAGATTAATTGAGCGCGGTTTGAGTGCAAAAGAGGCACAGTTGCGAATTGCCAATCAGTATTCGGATGCGCGCAGAAAAGAGATCGCAACTCACCTAATCAAAAATGAGGGATCTTTAGAAGAATTAATAAGTGCACTTTCTCAGTGGTGGAGTAAATTCATTTCACCAGAGATTGCTAAGTAAAGTAGCGTTGATAGATGCGTCCTGAGATCAGCCGCAAAATGCGGCCATTCAAAGTGGTCAGTGATTTTTCACCAGCTGGAGATCAGCCAACTGCGATTGCTGAATTGACTCAAAGATTATTGAATAAAGAAAAAGATGTTGTTTTGCTAGGTGCTACTGGAACTGGAAAATCAGCGACAGCGGCTTGGTTGATTGAGAAACTACAACGTCCAACTTTGGTGCTTGCACCAAATAAGACTCTAGCCGCGCAATTAACTCATGAGTTTCGAGAACTATTGCCAGATGCAGCAGTTGAATACTTCGTCTCTTATTATGATTATTATCAACCAGAGGCTTACGTTCCACAGACGGATACTTTTATTGAAAAAGATTCATCCATAAACTCTGAAGTAGAGCGCTTGCGATATTCGGCAACTCACTCTCTATTGACGCGCAGGGATGTGATAGTTGTATCGACCGTTTCGTGCATTTACGGATTAGGAACACCACAAGAGTATGTGGATGCGATGCTCGAAATCAATGTAGGAGATACTTTTGAGCGTAATAAACTCTTACGCCGATTTGTAGATATGCAGTATTCACGAAATGACGTGGCTTTTGAACGTGGCACTTTTAGGGTGCGTGGCGACACGATTGAGATTATTCCGGTGTATCAAGAGACCGCTCTACGTATCGAGATGTTCGGTGATGAAATTGAAAGAATCCTTACTCTTCACCCGATTACTGGGGAAGTTTTAGCCGAGGATACCCAGGCATTCATTTTCCCAGCATCACACTATGCGGCAAGTAAAGAAACGATGGAGCGGGCGATCTCTGAAATCGAAGGCGAGATGGCGCAACAACTAGAACTCTTCGAAAAGCAAGGCAAACTTTTAGAAGCCCAACGTCTTCGCATGCGGACAACTTTTGACATCGAGATGATTAGGCAATTGGGGTACTGCTCTGGAATCGAGAATTATTCCAGGCAGATCGACGGACGAACTCCGGGGTCTGCACCCAACTGCTTATTAGATTACTTCCCAGAAGATTTCCTATGCATTATTGATGAATCACATGTAACTGTTCCGCAGATAGGAGCAATGTTTGAAGGTGACTCATCTAGAAAACGCACATTAGTTGAACATGGTTTCAGATTGCCAAGCGCAATGGATAACCGCCCATTGAAGTGGGCTGAATTTTTAGAAAGAGTTGACCAAAAAGTTTATCTCTCAGCTACTCCAGGCAAATATGAACTGGGCGTTGCTGATGGAGTTGTTGAGCAAGTAATCAGACCTACAGGATTAATTGATCCTAAGATTGTTCTCAAGCCAACTACTGGTCAGGTTGATGACTTAATTGCCCAAATAAGAATGAGAAGCGAAAAAAATGAAAGAGTTTTGGTAACAACTTTGACTAAAAAAATGTCAGAAGATTTAACTGATTATTTGTTAGAGATGGACATTCGAGTTAGGTATTTACATTCAGAGGTAGATACGTTGCGAAGAGTTGAACTCTTGAGAGAGTTACGCCTAGGAGAATATGACGTCTTAATTGGCATTAACTTATTACGCGAAGGATTGGATTTACCCGAGGTTTCCCTGGTAGCTATTCTTGACGCCGATAAAGAAGGTTTCTTAAGATCCACTACTTCGCTAATTCAAACTATCGGTAGAGCAGCAAGAAACGTATCCGGCGAAGTTCATATGTACGCCGACAGAATCACAGATTCCATGCAAAGAGCTATCGATGAGACAAATAGACGTAGAGAAAAACAAGTCGCGTATAACACTGAGCGAGGGTTGGACCCACAGCCGCTACGTAAGCGGATAGCTGACATCACCGATTCCATAGCAAGAGAAGAGGAGGATTCTGAGCAATTACTAGCGAAAGCGAACTGGAATAACCGAGGCTCAGATCCGTCTATAGGGGGATTCAAGAGCAAGAACCTGCTCGCCGGGAAAGGTGGAGCAGCATTACCTAAGATGGAGTTATTGGATCTTATTGAATCCTTGACCGCTCAAATGCGATCAGCTGCCGAAAACCTACATTTTGAGTTAGCTGCGCGTTTGCGAGATGAGATTCATGAATTAAAACGCGAATTGCGCGGAATGGAGACGGCCGGATTATGAGCGACCACCTGATTGTAAGAGGAGCAAGGGAACACAATTTAAAGAATATTTCAATTGAAATTCCCAGAAACTCACTTGTGGTCTTTACTGGATTATCCGGCTCTGGTAAATCAAGTTTAGCTTTCGATACTATTTTTGCAGAAGGACAGCGGAGGTATGTTGAATCTTTAAGTGCATACGCTCGACAATTTTTGGGACAATTAGATAAACCGGATGTTGATTTTATAGAAGGACTTTCGCCAGCTGTTTCGATTGACCAAAAGTCTACAAACCGTAATCCAAGATCAACAGTGGGAACGATTACTGAAGTCTATGATTATTTTAGGTTGCTATATGCAAGAGCAGGAAAACCTCATTGCCCGAAGTGTGGAGATGAAGTTTCGCGTCAGTCACCTCAACAAATAGTCGATCAGATTTTGGCACTTCCTGATGAAACTAAATTTCACGTGCTTGCGCCAATCGTCCGTGCACGCAAAGGCGAATTTGTAGATTTGTTTAAGGATTTAACTTTACAAGGATTTTCAAGAGCGAGAGTCGATGGAAAAGTATTTACTTTAGATGAAATTCCAGAACTTAAGAAGCAAGAAAAACACACCATTGAGGTTGTGGTCGATAGATTAAGTGCAAAAGCAAGTTCGCAACAAAGATTAACTGACTCTGTCGAAACTGCATTAAAACTTGCTAACGGAATAGTGATTCTTGAGTTTGTTGATGAGGCAGCGAAATCACCAAATCGAGAAAAAAGCTTCAGCGAAAAAATGGCTTGTATGAAGTGC
>CAYZBP010000077.1:0-3843 GCA_964476715.1 uncultured Bifidobacterium sp.
TTTGGCTTGCGATCTAGGTATGGCTCAAGGTCTAGCAACTTTGCTGCTTCTTTAACGCGACGTGCGCGCTCATCTTTGCTAACACCGGCGATCTTTAGTGCGAAGCCCATGTTCTCTGCCACTGTCATGTGTGGGTAAAGCGCATATGACTGGAACACCATTGCAATGTCACGATCTTTTGGTGCCACATGTGTGACATCACGATCGCCAATGCGAATAGAACCAGTATCTACATCTTCAAGTCCGGCAAGCATGCGGAGTGATGTTGATTTTCCGCAACCTGATGGACCAACTAATACAAGAAACTCACCATCTGCAACTGTGAGATCTAGTTGATCAACTGCTGGACTTGTTGTACCTGGGTAGGTACGACTTGCTTTATCGAATACAACTGTTGCCATGCTGGTAACTCCTTCTCCCGGCAGGTACGTGCCGGACGGTCCGTAGGATGAAGGTGAGTTCGGTTGAACTCGGGTGAAAAGTACTAGATAGAGAGGGTTTAGGGGAAGTGGCACGCTTCTGAGTACCCTTAGCCCGTGCAGATTTTCGGCGATATCGCCCTAGTAGCCACCTTGATTATGCTCGGCGGCCTCTTCGTGGCAGCTGAAATCGCCCTAGTTTCACTCAGGGACTCCCAGATCAAGGCCATCGGCCAACGGGGCAAACGTGGCGCTCGAGTGGCCGCGCTGGCCAGCAATCCAAGCCGTTTCTTGGCCGCCATCCAAGTGGGAATCACCTTATTTGGACTTTTCTCGGCTGCGATCGGCGCAGAACGTTTTGGCAAGTATTTGATTCCAGAGTTGCAGGATCTTGGATTGAGTGAGAATTCCGCTAACTTGCTTTCAATTATTTTGATCACAATAGTTGTTGCTTACTTCACCTTAATTATAGGTGAGTTAGTACCAAAGCGAATTGCCATTGTTCGCGCTGAAAGTGTTGCGCTCGCCGCTGCATCAACTGTGGATCGCATTGCGCGTTTATTTCGCCCAATCATTTGGGTTTTATCTAAGTCAACAGATTTAATTGTTCGTGCAATAGGAATTGATCCGAAAGAATCAAGAGAGAAAATATCTGAAGAGGAACTTCTTGATTTACTGACTGGCCATGCTCGACTTACTGAACAAGAACGTGAAATCGTGGAAGAAGTTTTTCTAGCCGGTGATCGTCAAGTTCATGAAGTAATGCTTCCGCGTACTGAAGTAGATTTCCTAGATTCAAATACTCCAATTTCGCAAGCGATAAAAACAATTATGGAATCGGGTCACTCTCGTTATCCAGTTGTTAAAGGTTCCTTCGATGAGATTGTTGGATTCATTCACATTCGTGATTTATTAGATCCGAATTTGAGAGAGCGGCAAGTTCGAGTTGGAGATTTAGTGCGTGAAGCTTTGTTCATGCCTGGGACTAAAGGTTTGTTGCCAGCATTAACCGAAATGCGGGCCGCAGGTCAACATTTGGCTATTGTCGTTGATGAGTATGGTGGAACTGATGGAATCGTAACTCTTGAAGATATTGTCGAAGAATTTATAGGTCAAATTCGTGACGAGTACGATGGCGATGAAAAAAATGAAGTGCAATCCGTACGAGCTGGCGAGTATCACTTTGATGGATTGACATCTCTGGATGATGTTTTGGATGAAACCGGTATTGAAGTTGTTGATGGTCCTTATGAAACAGTAGGTGGATTCCTAATGCACCAACTTGGCAGAATCCCAGAAGTCGGGGACAAGATCTCTCAACCAAGTGCAGAGTTTGAAATTGAGTCAATTGAAGGCAAGCGTGCTGGCAAAATCCGTATGATTGTCACAGATCATGGGCAATCAAAGGCAGAGGAAAACCTCAATTGAGTACTAAAGCAAATAAAGAAAGAGTGTTATCTGGCATTCAACCAACCCATGATTCTTTCCACCTAGGAAATCATCTTGGTGCTTTGCGCCAATGGGTTGCTTTGCAAGATACACATGATGCTTTTTATTGTGTCGTTGACCTACACGCTCTAACAGTTGAGACGGACCCAAAACTTTTACATCAGCGTACTCTTGCTTCCGTTGCACAGTTATTGGCCCTGGGAATAGATCCAACGCAAAGCACTCTATTTATTCAGTCACATGTTCCAGCACATAACCAACTTGGTTGGGTTCTTGAATGCATGACTGGATTTGGCGAAGCAAATCGCATGACTCAATTTAAAGATAAGTCGCAAAAATCAGGGGCAGATCGCACAGTCGTGGGATTGTTTACTTATCCGATCTTGCAAGCAGCCGACATTTTGCTTTACCAAGCAAATAAAGTCCCAGTAGGAGAAGATCAACGCCAACATATTGAATTAACCCGAGATTTAGGGCAAAGGTTTAACTCGCGCTTTGGAGAGACTTTCACAATTCCTGATGCTCACATCATTAAGGGCACTGCAAAAATTATGGATTTACAAGATCCAACTTCAAAGATGAGCAAATCAGCTGCCACCATGGCAGGCGTTATTGAATTAATGGATGCTCCTGAAGTAAATGCTAAAAAAGTTAAAAGTGCAATGACTGATACTGAACGTGAAATTAAATTTGATGAGAAGAAAAAACCCGGAATCAGTAATTTGCTAACTATTTACTCTGCTTTAACTGGCCAGAGCATTAATCAGTTGGAAGAAAATTACTCTGGCAAGGGTTACGGAGATTTAAAGAAAGAGTTAGCAGATGTAGTCGTTGGAGTGCTCGAGCCGATAAGAAGTAGCGCGCTAGATTATTTGAAAGACCCGGCTCAGTTGCAGAGTATTTTGAAAGATGGCGGACAAAGAGCAGGTTCAGTTGCAGCACAAACTCTTAGAAATGTTTACTCAGCGATGGGGCTAGTAGCAAGAGGTTAGTTTTAAACTAATTTTCCAACAGGGTCGACTACGTCAATAGCTTTAAATCCCCATCTAAATAACTCTTTAGCTAAAGCATCTCGACCATAACTTAAATGCATAAACGTAATGATTATCGTACGACCATCTCGCTTTACTGCTCCGATGTAAGTGTTTTGACCTTTAGTTGTCCAACCAGTTTTCACACCTATGGTGCCGGGATAATTCAAAACTAACTTATTCAAATTATAAACTTTTTTATTCACATTTTTTGGACCAGATTTTGGAAATGTATAAGTTTTTGTCTTCACTATTTTTCGAAAATCGGCTCGTTCCATAGCAGCACGTCCAATAAGTGCTAAATCGTAGGCACTTGAAAGTTGTCCTGGGGTGTCAAGTCCATGTGGAGATTTTGGTGTTGTGTCCATTGCCTGAATTGATACAGCTTTAGCTTGCATCATTTCGAGGGTTTTTTTCATTCCACCATTTGCATTTGCGAGTGCCACTCCCGCATCATTGCCAGAGTGCAACATCAAGCCATACCAAATATCTTTAATCTTGTACTTTCTTCCAGGATAAATGCCAACTTTATTTCCGATTGTTCTTGGTTCCTTCTTGGTACCAATATAAGTTTTATTCATATCCAATTTTGGAAGAAGTGTTAAAGCCGTTAAAGTCTTTAAGGTACTTGCTGGTGGCAATCTTCTATGCGGATTTTTAGCGGCTAATATTTCACCGGTATCTAAATCGGCAATCACGTATGAAGAAGCCGTTGTGTCTGGGGGAGCAGCGATTCCATCCCCTTTTGTGTCATCAAAAATTACGCCACTTTCCCCAAGCCTTCCACCGCCGATTACTTCATCTCCATTTGCTGCAAAAGATGTGGCTGTTAGAGCCAGAACAAGTACGGCTGCCGTTAGGAAGAGGTTGCGTTGTTTAAAAGTAGAGATTTGCATAGGTGCTAAAGAATAGAGAGATAAATCCTATGCGATTATTCGCCACAC
>CAYZBP010000078.1:0-3843 GCA_964476715.1 uncultured Bifidobacterium sp.
AATACCGAACTTGGTAATTGGCGATTTACATTCACATCTAAAACTTGCGGAAGGGCAAGTAACTTTCTTTTTACAGATGATGCATTGACACGTGCTATGGGTTGCCCAATTTTTATGCCACTCAATTTAATTACTTCTTTTGCCGTTAAAGTTGAAACTTTTTGGCTTTTTGAAATTCCGAATACTTTTATTTCATCTATGGTCATCAACCTTGACCAGCCTAATAGATAAGCCAAAAGGGAAATTAAGGTTATAGCGATAGCAATGTATGTCTTGTTACGATTCATCGGATTTGGCTGCTTCATCTAACCTTGCAAGAATCTCTTTCCCGAGTGAAGTTACATCTCCGGCACCCATGGTTATGATCAAATCATTTGGCCTAGCACCGGCTATGGCTAATTCAATAGCTGCAACAATTGATGGTTCGAAATCCACTTTGGTGCCTATATCTCGGATCTGCTTAGCAATTACTGAACTGCTGGCACCTGGGATCGACTCCTCCCCTGCACCATATATATCTAGCAAAATCACCTGGTCGGCAGTTGAAAGAGATTCTGCGAACCCTTCGGCAAAAGCAAGGGTGCGTGAGTACCTGTGCGGCTGAAAAATTACAATGATCTTCCCTTGTTCAACTACATCTCTGGCTGTTGCAATAGTTGCACTCACTTCAGTTGGATGATGAGCGTAATCGTCAAAAACTCTAATTTTTTTAACGATTCCCTTTAACTCAAACCTGCGACGAACACCTTGAAATTTAGATAGCCCCAGAATTAACTGATTTGGGTTAAAACCCAACGCGATTCCGGCGCCTAAAGCTGCAGTGGCATTGAGAACATTATGTTTACCTGGAATATTCAAAGCAACCTCGCCGAGAACTACTCCTTGCCAAGTCACTCTAAAAAAAGAGCCAATTGCTGATGTTGAGATGTGGGAAATTCTTATCTGAGCGGCTTCGAATTCCCCGTAGGTAATTATATTTAGTCGTAACTTTTTGGCTAACTTAGCAATCTCTCTACCACCATCATCATCGATGCAAATAACTAAGAATTCTTTCGTCGACTTTATAAAATCAAGAAAAGTTTGATGCAAATGTTCTTTAGACGAGAAGTGATCAACATGATCAATTTCCACATTTGTAATGATCGCGCCAAATGGGTTGTAGACCAAAAATGAACTGTCCGATTCATCTGCCTCCGCTATGAAAATATCCCCAGTGCCATGATGTGAATTGGAGTTTGAATCATTCGGAGTTCCGCCTATTGCAAATGATGGGTCAACTCCGCACTCTTGAATCGCTACTGCCAACATTGAAGTAGTCGTAGTTTTTCCATGCGTGCCTGCTACTGCAACTGATCGGTAGCCCTTCATTAACTCACTCAAAGATTGCGCTCGGGAAAGTACAGGTATTCCATTTTGCAAAGCTGCCTTTAATTCAGGATTACTATCTTTTATAGCCGTAGAGATCACGACAGTTTTCGCTAATGAGATGTTATTTGCGTTGTGCCCAATTTCGACTTTAGCCCCTAGTGCTCGCAAGCTATCTAGGACAATAGACTCTTTAGCGTCAGAACCTGATACCTGGATTCCTCGATCTAAAAGTATTCTTGCAATCGCGCTCATGCCAGAACCACCGATGCCGATGAAATGAACTGGTTCATTTAACATTAAATTCTCCTTTTAGAGGAGTGGAAAATCTCTTCACCAATTAAGTCAACAAAATCAGAGGCGGCAGATAATTTGTTACTCTTATTTGTGGCGGCAACTTTTGAAAATTCAGTAAAAGAGTCGTTTACCTCTAAGACAATTGACAATAAATTGCCAGATGTGAGATTGCTATTTAGTAAAATTTTGGCACTTCCGCGAGCAGTATATCTTTCGGCATTTGCGACCTGTTCCCCATTGCCAATTGATAATGGAATAAAGATTGCGGGCAAACCCATTGCCTCAATCTCCGCACAAGTACCCGCTCCACCTCTTGCAACTACAAAATCCGCTGCTAAATACGCTGTTTCCATTTTGGCCAAGTATGGTATTTGAAGAAAATTTGCTGAATTAATTGTCTCAACTAATCTGCTTTTACCTGTGCCGGCTAAAAGCAAAATCGAAATCTTCTTGTCAATTAAAGTAGATGCGATCTCAACAATGGCATCATTTATTTTCTGTGCTCCAAGAGAGCCACCCATGACTAATAAGACTTTGCCCTCTAGGTTCAAGCCCAACTCTTTGCGAGCTGCCTCTTTTGCCAAAAGTAATTCTTTTCCAGTTAACTTTGCCGAATCAGTGATGCTCTTTCGCATCGGGAATCCGATTACATTTTGATTTTTCCAACCGCTTACGGGGTTAAAAACCGCGACAACTTTGGCCCACTTGCGGCCGACTCTATTTGCCAGTCCTGGAACTGCATTAGCTTCATGAATTGCGATAGGGATATTCAAAAGTCGAGCAGCAACATACATAGGTGTTGCTACGTAACCTCCGAACCCTATTGCGACATTTGCGCCTCTTAATAAATGGACAGATTTAATTAATGCGGTGCTGAAGCGGGGAATGAAAGCGAGTGCACTCAAATTAACTTTTCGAGGAAAATCTGCCTTCGGCAAATACTTAATTTGATAATTCTCTACTGGTATCAATTTTTCATCTGCGCCACCTTTGGAACCGATGAAAACTATTTCAGCATGGTTAAATCTATTTCTAATTTCATTTGCAACCGCAAGAGCAGGTAACACATGACCTGCTGTACCACCCCCAGCAATTAGAATTTTCATTTACTTCCTCGGTTGAAAGTAAACAAGGGTGGTCGCTTATCTAATATCGCTTTAGCCCCAGGTTCTCGTCTAGCCACCCCAGCAAGAAATCCCAATGCCAACATCGAGCTAATTAATGCTGATCCTCCATAAGAGATGAAAGGTAAAGGAACGCCTACAACTGGAAACATCCCAATGACTGATGCGATGTTGATTGTTGCTTGAACACTTATCCAAGCCACTATACCTGCGGCCGCATACCTACTAAATGGGTCTTTAGTCTTGATAGCAATACTTACTCCTGCCCAAATGAAAGCTAAAAATGCTAACAAAACTAGAACTGTTCCAAATAAGCCCATCTCTTCACCGATAACGGCAAAGATAAAATCGGTATGTGCTTCAGGTCCTAGATTTCCCCACTTTTGGCGACTGCCACCTAAGCCAACACCAAAAATTCCACCAGAAGCGAGGGCCATAATGCTGTGAGCAGGCTGCCAGCCCGGCCCGTGGTAATTACTTTCTGAAAAAGGATCTAGGAAAGAACTAAGCCTTGCTAATCTGGATTGTTTTGTGAGTAACACTGCAAACAATAATCCGGCTCCAATAACTCCAATTCCTAAAAGGTGACGAATCTTCATTCCAGTTAAAAACAACATTGCCATCAAGACCGCCGCAAGAATTAATGTAGTTCCTAAATCTCCCCCAACAAGTATCGGAGCAATTATCAAACCAAAGCCGATGATCAGTGAATAAACAGCCCGTTGTTGATTGATTGCGCCTTTTTCAAGTTGAGATAATACTTGAGCGGCCCAGATAGTAATTGCAAATTTAGCAATCTCGCTCGGCTGAATAGTTAATAACCCAAGATTTAACCAATTTCTATTTCCATTAATCTCAACTCCAATTCCAGGCAAGAAAACTGCAAGTTCAAGACCGAAGACCACAACCAATAAAGGTGGTATTAAACGCTTCCAAGGTTTTGGTGGAATTTTAAATGCCAACCACATCGGAATGACGCCGATGCAAAACCACATAAATTGTCTTCCAGCAATTGAGAATGATGATCCAGAAGTAAAATATGATCGAATCCCAGATG
>CAYZBP010000079.1:0-3754 GCA_964476715.1 uncultured Bifidobacterium sp.
TTTCCATGTTGCAAACCACCATGTGAAATATGCATAGGTCCGCCAAAGATCATCTGGGCAAGTCCTTCAAAGTAAACCGGATTGAACTCTTGCCAAGCGTGAATTTGGTAGCCATCAACACGAAGATCTAAGCCAACTTCGATATCAGCAGTTGCTGGATCGTAATTATCCCAACCGCGTGGAGCGCCAGTCTTTGAACGCATCTTGTGTAGTTGGTTATCAATCAGCGTTAAGTTCATATCCAAAATTCTTTCTGGATAATCTGGAATCTCACCGCGCATGTATTGGAACCAAGAAAGGGTATTTGCGATGTAATGCTTTGTTGCATGTCCAGTTTTTCCATCAAGACCCGAAACACCTGGTGCAATAATCTCATTCCAATCAGAACCGCGAGGCATCCGATCAATACGAGCAAGATCTTCCTCTGCCATCGAAGTGGTCCAGATATAAATCATGTTACGAGGATTAACCATTCGGAAGTCATCCCAGCCAGTGTCAAAATGCTTCATTGGAGATTTAGTAACTCCATCAACTTCTTTACGAAGTGACCAGATGAAATCTTCTTGCGAGCGAGCAAGCTCTAAATGTTTCATATCTCCGGTAAGTAGAACTGCGTTCATGGAAGCATTAGTTAGTGGTTCAATAATTGTGGTGTAACCATGTGGCCAACGCCATCCGTAATATCCACCCCACCATTTGCCGTCGTTGTACTCACCAATTTTTCCAGTTAAACCAACGTTGTCAGGCAAGATTCCATTGTTGGCTTTAGCGCGATCGTGCCAAACATTTAAGTAATCGGTAACCCACTGTTTCAAAGAATCATCATGGGAGTACATATAACCGTGCGTCATCAAAGAAGTTGCATTCAGATTAAGTGGGACATCCCCGCGGTTCATCCGCGCATTCATCTTTTCAATAATTTCGGCATAAACCGAATCATCTGACCAATGACACTTCTTATTAGCGAAATCATGGCTCTTTAGATCCTCATATGGAGCCAAGTAATCATCTAGAA
Organism: uncultured Bifidobacterium sp.; assembly: GCA_964476715.1. Lineage (GTDB taxonomy): Bacteria > Actinomycetota > Actinomycetes > Nanopelagicales > Nanopelagicaceae > UBA3012. The sequence continues at coordinate 1,016 of CAYZBP010000079.1, forward strand.
CGGTGCGGTGGGTCTGCCAATCTTCATGAGTTACTTGGAGACGTGGTCCACGGCTTCCATTTAGAGGAGAGCGAATAACTTTGTGCTCTGGATCGTAATTAGGTGCTTCAGGATCTTTGCCGTTGTACATATTTGCAAAACTTTGCGCACGTTGGCGGTCAACTAAACTCTCGGGCTTTGTTAAACCAAAGAAGTAGAAGTACAACATTCCTTCACCGTGATGCATCCAGTCGTAGTACCCATCAAATTCGCGGTGAATCTGTCCATATTGCGTCCACTGCCAAGTGATCATGTCCCACATTTGACGTGCTAATTCATAGACGCGTTCATTTCCGCCTATTGAATAAAACAACGCCAAGTTCATAAATGCTTCGTACGGATCATCAGATCCATCCATTGATCCCCATTGATCGCGCCAAATTAAAGTGCCATCGGGGCGGCAGTAACGAGCAACAAATTCAACAGCGGCCTCATTTAACTTTTCAATGATTTCGCGTTCTTGTTTGGCCCACTTTGGATTTGAGTGTGCGGCGGATACTTTGACAGATGCGATTTTCTTGGATGAATTGGACATATCGGGATACTAGCCGCGCAGGCAGGGGATTAAAAGGGTTCAGTAAAGATTAAATTAAATTCAAGAGTGGTTTTGGATTGCAGATACCAGCACCAAAATACCAAGCACAATCATCACGAGCCCACCAGCGGTACGCAAAATAACTATGCGGCGCACATCAGTGGCTAGCCAAATCCGTGCAGTTCCAGCGAGCAAGCCCCAGCCACCATCACAGACAAGTGCTAACAATGAAAAAATCACACCTAGCAAAATTAACTGGAAAACCACACTGCCACGATTGCGGTCGATAAATTGAGGCGTTACCGCCGCACAAAAAACTATGCCTTTTGGGTTCAGTACACCAACAACAAATCCATCTCGGATCGTTCGCAGCGAAGATGGTGCAGAGACTTCTCCTTGCTCAAGCATCTGTGTTGAGTGTTCAGCTCGCTTTCGAAGTGCATCGATACCTAAGTAAATTAAATAGAGCCCACCACCCCATTGCACTACTGCATATGCAAGGGCAGATTTTTGAATAATCGGGCCGATTCCAACAGCAACCAAAATAGATAAAACTAGAAATCCAGAAGCGTTACCAATGACAGTCATCACCGCAACTTTTCGACCCCAAGCAATCGCCCTTGCAATCGTGAAGAGCACCGAAGGTCCAGGAGCCAAAATGATTGCTACCGCAGCGATAAAATATTCTGGAAGCTTGGTTGGAATCACCAAATTCATGCGCTAAAAGTACCGTAGAAAGCAAAAAAGCGGGCGCATCCAATTTCTGGAAGCACCCGCCTTATGGATTAGCGGTTAATTTATTAACTTATCTTTTACTAAGTGAGTGCAGTACTCGGTAACCAACAATTGCAACAACTGTTGCGTTGATGATTCCATTAAATGTGAAATCGCCACTTGTCCATGAGATGTCTGCGATTCCGATAACGAGTGCAGATGCAACGATGATCAAATTACTGGAGTTAGAAAAATCAACTTTTGATTCAATCCAGATTCGAGCACCAAGCACACCAATCATTCCGAATAGTGCAACGCCAGCTCCACCAAGTGCACCGGTTGGAGTTGCGCTAAGCACTGCACCAAATTTAGGTGAGAGCGATAGCAATACAGCACCAACGCCGGCGATCCAATATGCAGCAGTTGAGTAAACCTTGGTAGCAGCCATTACGCCAATGTTCTCAGCGTAAGTAGTTGTACCAGAACCGCCACCAGCACCAGCGAGTGTTGTTGCAAGACCATCTGCAAACAATGCGTTTCCAATTTCATCATCAAGATTTTTTCCAGTGATTGCAGCAACTGCTTTAACGTGTCCAACGTTTTCAGCAATAAGTACAAGTACTACTGGGAGGAACAAGATTATTGCGTTGCCATTAAAGGTAGGTGTGGTAAATGTTGGAAGTGCGACCCATTTTGCGCCTTTGATTCCATCGGTCTTCACATCGCCCATTCCAAATGCAACTGCATATGGCTGCGATAAGCGCGATTGCAGCCAAGGTAATAATTCCAACTAGTGGACCGGCGGCAAGATTATTTTTTGCAGCACCTGCCAAGTTAAGACCAATCACCATAACGATGGCTCCAGTGACAACTGGAGGCAACATCCACTCAATCCATTTCATACCAACTGCGCGAACAATTAAACCGATCAACGCCAGGATTACACCGGCAGCAACTACGCCACCGAGTGCTGCGGCCATTCCGCCATCTGCTTTTGCAGCGGCGATCGGAGCCAAAAATGCAAATGAGGAACCAAGGTATGAGGGCACCCGGTTTCTGGTGATCAACAAGAAGAGCATCGTTCCGATACCCGAGAAGAACAAAGTCGTGGTTGGGGACATGCCAGTCAGAATTGGGACTAAGAAAGTGGCTCCGAACATGGCGGCGATATGTTGCAAACCGATTCCGATCGTGCGGGGCCAGCTAAGGCGCTCATCTGGAGCAACTACATCTCCCGAGGTGTGCACCTTCCATGAGAACAGTGATGACATCTATTAGCTCCCTTCTAGAAGTTGTTAATGCCTAACAGTTATTCAGGGTAAGGCTCTGAGCAGGGCAAATCCTCTAAAAAGGGCTCGCCACGCCGGGACTGAGTTGGAGTTGCCTGAGAGCGTCTGGGGGAGTTAGATAGCGCAAGGTGATATATCAACTCGATCTATCCAGTTGTAACT
>CAYZBP010000080.1:0-3718 GCA_964476715.1 uncultured Bifidobacterium sp.
TAAGCCCAACATTTTTGACTGTCCTAATTATTTTAGGACACATTTCGATGAAGGTCTTTGATTTGATCATTGGTATCTCTGGAAAGAGTTACGTCACCGATGTTTTGGCCGTATATATGTGGCAAGTGACCTTTGACATTACAAACTTCGCTAAGGGTGCATCGATTGCGATGATTATTTTATTCATGGTTGCGATAGTAGTAATCCCTTACTTGCGCCATGTGAATAAGACAGAGCAGGAGAATTAAATGAGTGCAGATATTGTAGATCGCATTACACATTCAACTGCGCCGAAAAAAAATCGCAAGAAGTTATCTGGTGTTGGTCAATTTTGGTTGATCTTCCGTTATGTATCGCTAACAATTATTTTAGCGATGATCATTTTGCCGATCTATGTATTGGTAGTTAACTCATTTAAGGGAATCAGCGGCGTATATCTAAATACGGCTTTTCAATTGCCTGAAAAGATAAATTTTGAAACATGGGGAGCGGCCTGGGATTGGCTTGCAGTTCCAATGGGACGAACACTCCTCTTTGTAACTCAGTCATCAATAATTTCAGCGCTAATTGGATCAATTAATGGTTACGTGCTCTCGAAATGGCGCTTTGCGGGTTCCAACGCGGTTTTCATGCTCTTTCTCTTTGGAATGTTTATTCCATATCAAGCAATCATGATTCCACTTACTCAATTTAACAAAGCTGTGGGATTAACAGGCTCAATTTATGTTCTTGTTCTGGCTCACGTTGTTTACGGAATTCCAATCTGTACTTTGATTTTCCGAAATTACTACGCCTCAATTCCTGATGAAATTATCGAAGCAGGACGAGTTGATGGCGCATCCATGGTTCGGATTTACCGAGCAATTATCTTGCCATTATCAATTCCGGCTTTCGTGGTGGTATTAATCTGGCAGTTCACATCGGCTTGGAATGATTTCCTCTTTGCAATTTTCTTAACAGGTGGATCGCCAAAATTGGCGGTAGCTACCACAGCGCTTAACTGGTTGACTGGAAGTTCTAATCAAGTTTACTACGGTAAAAATATGACCGCCTCATTAATGGCCTCAATTCCAACATTGTTGGTTTATATGTTCTTGGGACGTTACTTCTTGCGTGGTCTGCTTAGCGGTTCACTTAAAGGTTAGTTTTAGAGTAAATCCGCTCCATCAAGTAATGATCTGGCTTTTTCAATTACTTTTACTTTTCCTGAATCATTCAAATACTTCACTTGTGAGATACCAACAACTCGCACCGCAGTAATGATGCCAACATGATGACCGAGATTTTCGGGAATTTCACCCCGTTGTTCTTTATATGCATTCAAGAAGTTTGCGATTGTTTCCAGTAGCAAATCTCGTTGATCCTCAAGATGAATGGATTTAATAATTAGATGAGCACACATAAATGCCAGATCAAATACTGGGGCACCTTTATGAGTTACTTCAAAATCTAATACCCAAGTTCCACTTGGTCCGGCCAAAATATTTTTTGGTGAAAAATCACCATGAACTGCGCACTCCATGCTTTCCATTAACTCTTTTGCGCATGAAGAGATGAGGGATTCATACTCTGGCCAAATTTTTGCCATTCCACCATAAAAAGCCCCAGCCCTTAAGTCGTAAAGTCTCTTCTTGCCATTTTCAATTCGTGGGGGGAGTTGTACTCCTGTGGTTTTGTTGTGCCAGATTCCAAGCACTTTCCCTAGTTCACTTCCGATTGTTGGGATAACAATTCCCTCTAACATCTGCAGACGCCATTCACTCATATCTTCTGGTGCAAGCTCAAGCATTATTGCTAACTCATCATCATTCCGACCAAGTAATTTCGGCACAAACTCAGGAGTGAGTTGGTGATACATAGTTATTGCATCGCCTTCAGCAAGAATCCGATTAACATCTGCTTCCCAGGTACCTGGAACGCGCAACTGAGCGAGTGCACGCTTGATTACACCAGACCCGTTGTGCCAATTAACTTTTATGGTGTCACATGAGACGCCGCCCGAAAGGGTTGTAGCGGTTATATCTTTGGCGTCAGGAACTAGTGAAAGTAGAGTTTTTGTTGCAAACTCAACATCCGTAGTGCTCAATTAACTGCCATTTCGATTAATTGAGCCATGTGCAGCACGCGAGTTTTGACTTTTGCGCGCCTTAGAGATGTTACTAATTGACGAGTGCAACCTGGATTTACCGTAATTACATAATCTAGATCGAGCGCCTTAATATCTTCAATTTTTTTAGCTATAACTTTTTGGCTATTTTTTCTTTGCAACAACGAGTAACTTCCAGCCGCACCGCAGCAGCCACTGGCATTTGGAATTTCGACATAATCACCAAGTGATTTAAGAATTGCGCGTGGTTCCTTAAAGATTCCCAAGCCGTTGCGAAGATGGCAGGAATCTTGGAAACCGATACGAATCTTTTTGCCATCTTTTTCGATTGGCTTTAAGAGTTTTTCTTGGGCACTCCACCATTGAGAGAACTCATTTACTCGCTCATTTCCCAAAACTGCAGCTAGATGTGCTGCACATCCACCGGCGGTAGTAAGAATTGTTCCAGGTAATTTTTCGCCTAGATCTTTGGCCATCTCTTTGCCACGTTCCAACTCTCCATTATGTGCATGTAGAGCTCCACAACATCCTTGATTTTTTGTTATAGATACCTCAGGTGCGATCCGAGCGACTGTTCTACTAACTTTAGGAAATAAAACTCTTTCAAAGCAACCCATCATCAAATTTAGATTTGGATCTGATTTTCGTTTACGAGCTGTTGGAGATACAAATCCCATTGTCCGAACTCTCCAAGTAGATTTCACTGCTTCAAATAATCCGCGAATAATCAGTGGACGATTTTTGCCTTGCCAACTGATCTCACGCCACTCTTCAAGTAGCACTCCATATTCAACGCCAGCAGGACAAACCGGTTCGCAGGCCCGACATCCGAGACAGAAGGAAGACTCCTCAAGTGCATCACTGAATGGCATTTTTCCATCTTGTAATGCACGCATTAAAGTGATTCGACCACGAGGTGAGGATTGTTCATCACCGGTTAATTGATATGTGGGACAAGCAGGTAAGCAATAACCGCATGAGATGCAGCGATCTAATTTGCTCTGCGTAAATTTATCGGTCATGAACCCAACCTGCCTGGGTTCAAGATTCCAGCAGGATCAAAGACTGATTTAATCCCGCGCTGTAATTGCATTTGGCCTTCACCTAAGCGCGCAGTTAGATATGGCAACTTTGCACTGCCAACCCCATGTTCACCAGTGATAGTTCCACCTAGTGAAAGCGCCATCTCAAAGATTTCCTTCAGCGCTGTTTCGGCGCCATGTACTGCTCTGTCATCATTTTTATCAACCACAATTGTTGGGTGCAGATTTCCATCACCAGCATGTCCAAATGTTCCAATTAAAACTTGATTCTTTTTGCCGATTTCATTTATTCGATTAACCGCATCACTCATAATCGGGCGAGGTACTGAGATATCTTCCAAAATTGATAGAGTTCCTAATCTGGCAAGTGCCGGAAGAGAGCATCTTCGCGCATACAAAAGTGCATCAGCGGCAGCGGTATCGGCAGCGAGTGTTACTCCACGCGATCCACTTACTTCAGCCGCAATCTGGGCCATCTTGTCAACAACTGCATCGATAAAATCAGGCTCGCCATCATCACCAAACAACAAGAGCGCACCGGCTTGAGTGTCCAATCCAAGGTGGGCGA
>CAYZBP010000081.1:0-3686 GCA_964476715.1 uncultured Bifidobacterium sp.
CCGACACTATGCAGTGTTTGAGACTGCCCTCTCTACCGTTGGAGTACCGAGGCCGGTAGTGCAATTTCAAATCTTATCGGGGTTGAGTGAGTACCCTTAGCAAGTGGCAAATTCACCCAATACCGAGCAGGTGGCTCCAAGAATTATCGTCGCTGAAGATGAGGCGATCATTCGCATGGATCTAATTGAGATGCTGCGTGAGGCTGGATATAACGTAATTGGTGAGGCCGCAAATGGTCGTGAGGCGATCTCATTAGCCCGACATTTGAAACCGGATTTGGCGATTTTAGATGTGAAGATGCCTGAGATCGATGGCATCTCAGCAGCCGAGTTAATTGTCAGTGAGAAATTGGCTGCGGTTTTGATGCTCACGGCCTTCAGCCAGCGAGAGTTGGTTGAGCGGGCCCGAGACGCAGGGGCAATGGCGTATCTAGTGAAGCCCTTTTCGATTAGCGATCTCACCCCAGCCATTGAGATGGCCTTGGGTAGATACGCTCAGATTCAGGCCCTAGAGGCCGAAGTTGGCGAGCTTGGGGAGAGATTGGAAGCCCGAAAGTTGGTGGATCGAGCCAAAGGGGTATTGATGGCCAATTTGGGAATCTCCGAGCCCGAGGCGTTTAAGTGGATTCAGAAGGCAGCCATGGACCAACGCAGCTCAATGAGCGCGGTTAGTGAAGGGGTCTTGGCTCACTATAAGCAGGGGAGGTAACCTCGTTTTAACTTAATTTTTTGCTATTCGGGGTGTCGAAATCGAGCAACTGCTGGCATACTCACACCGTCAAAACGCTTATCTCGAGGGTCTTTTTCGAGAAAGCTGACAATATCCGAAAGGGAAATAATGCAAATTTCAAAGAAACTTAAGGTTGTTGCTGCATTCGCAGTTGCAAGCTTGGTCTTTGCTGGTTGCTCAGATTCCGCATCTGAAGAAAGCACTGAGACTGCTCAGGAAGCTACTGTAGAAAAAGGAACTGGACCACTAAAGATCGGCTCACTACTTCCAGAGACCGGTAACCTCGCATTTCTCGGACCTCCTGAGTTTGCAGGCATCGACCTAGCTGTTGCTGACATCAATGCAGCAGGTGGCGTTCTTGAACAACCAATGGAGCACATTCGTGGCGATTCCGGAGATACAAGTACAGACATTGCACAACAGACTGCTGATTCACATATCGCAGCTGGTGTAGGCGCAATCGTTGGTGCTGCATCTTCAGGTGTATCGCTAACTGTTATCGATAAAATCTCAGGTGCTGGCATTGTTCACTTCTCACCAGCAAACACCTCCCCAGATTTGACCAGCTATGCAGATAATGGTTTCTACTTCCGTAGCGCTCCTTCAGATACATTCCAAGGTGCAGTTCTCGGACAGTTGATGGCAGCTAACGGCGCAAAGAACGCTGTGTTCCTAAACCTTGATGATGCATACGGAAACGGTCTAGCTAAGTACGGTATTGCTGGATTCACTGGAACCTCAACACAGGTTGTTTACAACCCACAAGCTGCTGAGTTTTCTGCTGATGTTTCAAAGGCAAAGGCTGCAAAGCCAGATGCAATTGCAATCATCGGATTCGAAGAGACCACAAAGGTTCTTACCGAATTGATCAAGCAAGGAATTGGACCAAACAAGGTTAAGACCTACCTTGTTGATGGAAACCTTTCATCAGGTGCATACAAGGATCTTCCAAAGAACATCATGAAGGGCGTTAAGGCAACACTTCCTGGCGTATTCACAAATGATGAACTAAAGAAGCGTCTACTTGGTGTCGATCCTAAATTGACCGACTTCTCATACGCTCCAGAGTCATATGACGCTGTAGTGCTAATTGCGCTCGCCGCTGAGCAGGGCAAGGGAACTGATGGAACAACCATCAGAGATAACCTCGCATCTGTTTCTTCAGGTGGAACAAAGTGCACCACATTTGCAGAGTGCAAAACATTGATCGCTGCTGGCACTGATATCGATTACGACGGAGTTTCTGGCGCAATTGAATTCGATGCTAACGGAGATCCATCTGTAGCCACCATGGGTGTCTATGAGTACGTAGCAAATGACAAGTACGAAGCCCGTGCAGCTGAATTCATCACAGGCGCAGTACCTGCAGCTGAATAATAAATCAAGTTAAGTCATATTTACTGAATAAGTAAGTATGCGAGAAAGAGCCCCGCTTAACGGTGGGGCTCTTTCTTATTCTTACGAGAGATATTTATACTTAATTTGATTTTAGAGAAGGGAGAAAAGCTTCATGGAGTACAACCAAGAGCATGCTGGTCATGAATACTTTTCTCAACTTTATGGTGCCACCTCACCAGAGGGTGAACCACAACAAACTATTTTTGATAAATGGCGTGACAAAATGCTGGTCAACGCCTTTAGGAAATACAGCGATCACAACTTAGCGACTTCAGATGTTCTTGATGTTGGCTGTGGTTATGGCTGGCTATTGGATGCATTTGAAGGAGCAAAAAGTTTATGTGGTGTGGATATCGCTCATCACGCGGTTGAAGTTGCTGCAAATCGAAAACCTGAGAGATTTTTTAAGCAAGGGGATCTGCACGAACCAAGTCCGTTTGCACAAAAGTTTGATTTGATTTTGGCCATCAACATCATTGAGCATCTTAGTAATCCAGTTGCTGGTATTGAATCAATAAAAAATGCCGCAAAGCCTGGTGCGATTGTTTTGGTGCACATGCCGACAATTAGTAACTGGCTGACCAAATGGGAATACTCAAAACTTTATGATTCAGATCCCACTCATATTTATCGTCCATCTGGGAAAACTGTGCGTAATTTATTTGAAGCGAACGGCTTTGAAACATTGCGAGATTCTTACTTGCCACACTTCCCAGCATTTCTAACCAAGATTTGGCCCATTCACCCTGCTTATTTAGCGGTATTTAAACGCAGTAATTAAATTTAAGCGTTTGCTGCGAGGGTTCCTAAGTACAACTCAATTACTTTCGGATCATTAGCAAGTGATTTTCCAGTTCCAGTGTAAGCATTTCTACCTTGGTCTAAGACATATCCACGATCAACAATTTGCAAACAACGCCGAGCATTTTGCTCAACCATAATTACAGTAACTCCAGTGCGGTTAATTTCGCGCACTCTTACAAAGACTTCATCTTGCAAAGCAGGGGATAGACCCGCACTTGGTTCATCAAGGAGCAAAACTGAAGGGTTCATCATTAACGCCCGCCCCATTGCAACCATTTGACGCTCACCACCAGAGAGGGAGCCAGCTCTTTGCTTACGACGAGCACCTAGGGTTGGGAAAAGGGAGGTCACGAAATCAAACCGTTCATTGAATTGATCAGCAGCTTGATAAGCGCCCATTTGAAGATTCTCTTCGATAGTTAACGATGGGAAAACGTTATTTGTCTGTGGCACAAAACCGATTCCCTTGTTAACTAACTCATCAGCGCGCTTATTTGTGATCTCTTCTCCACGCAATTTCACAAAACCATCTCTTACTTTGACCAGACCAAAGAGCGCTTTCAACAAAGTAGATTTTCCAGCTCCATTTGGACCGATGATTCCAACGAGCTCACCTTCATTTGCATAAAGATCGCACCCGTTCAGAATATTAATTCCGGGCAGATATCCAGCTATAACTCCGCCGGCTTCAAGCAATAGATCATCACCAGCTAATTTTGTAGGTTCCATTTGGCTAGCCTCGATCCTGTTCAAG
>CAYZBP010000082.1:0-3686 GCA_964476715.1 uncultured Bifidobacterium sp.
AGCGAACTCGTTCATCGTTGGCGTAATCCTTGGCCATTTCCCAATGCTTCATTTCGTCTCTCGAGAAAATGACAAGCCGGCGTGGGTTGTACTTCTGCAAGGTCATTGGAACAAACGTGTGGCCAAATGAACCCGTGCCACCAGTGATCAGTATGGAAGAACCGTTAAGCACGCTGTGACCCCTCGTCCGTCATTGGGATGCCTTCGTCTTGAAGCATCTGGATGAATACAGAATTCCCTGGCTGGTACGCCATCAGTACATCATTGTACGGGCTAATGGCAGCAGCCCATTGTGCATCAGACATGGATTGAACCGACCCAATTACTTGCTCAAAGTCAGACTCATTCGCGGTATTTGTCCAAAACGGACCCGATGCACCAAGTTCGAGAGGAAATCCAAAATCGGTGTCGTGAATCTCGCGCGAAAGTTCATTGCTAACAGCATTGGTTCGTCCGGATAAAAATGCGACCCTGTTTCCTCGAGCAAGGAATTCGTATCCAACTGTGCTGTCGGCCGTAACGATGAGCGATGCAGAATGACAAAATTCGTATGTTGAAACTTCGGATGTTCGTGGAATGAAATGTATAGGTGTCGGTTGTGCGGCGGAAACAAAGAACTCACGCTCATACGAGTTTGAATCGGTTCGCTTCCCGAGCACGGCAAAAGACTGATGCAGGCGAACTGAACGTTCGGCTAAAAAGCAAACGATTTTTTGTTCAATAGCGTAAAAATCTTGGGCGGTGATTGACTTTTTTCCGAAGAAGAATTGAACCTCAGAATTTGGGATATCGAATGGTGCGTGTTGCGATATATAAACGATGTCAAAGTTTTCAGTTGGCGCGATCTGACTGCCAATCAAGTTGTTTTTTATAGATCCTGTAATCACTGGCTTGGCTTGAATGTATTGCGTGTATTGATCTGCTGCGGTGGTTCCCAAAACACAAATCGCATGTGCAGAGAGCTTGTTCTTGAGCGATGCATTTTTAAGAAGATCAAAAAAACCATTGTCTATTTGGTTTGCATAGTTGGCTCTTCGGCCATTTTGAACCGCAATGAATTTAGTTTTCGGAAATATTGCAGCGAGTTTGTAAAAATCAACATTGTTGTCAAGAAATGTAAACACAAACTGTGGTTTAAAAGTCTTGATGTAGGCAACGGTGTAATCAAAAAGCGATTTCTTCCCTGCGAATAACATTCGCAAAACAGCAAACACATTTAGTTGTTCAATGTCAATTATTAAAATGTCTTTTTGAGGGATGTACTTATTGAGAATGCTGATTCCAGAAGCATCGGCCAGGGCCACCTGTTGCCCCTTGGGTAGTGCAAACGAAAATTTGAAATTAGGCATTGGAATTGCGCGCTGCTTGGCGAACAGCTTCCAAGTCGGCAGGAGTGTCTACATCGATCGCTTCTTCGCTACTCACTTCTATCCATCGCACGGGACTGACATACAAGGAATTATGGGCGAGAAAATCTTGAACACCGACTACATAGATGCTTCCACTTTGTCGGTATGCCTTTGGTAGTTCTTGTCGCGAGCGTGAGAGGTCTTCAATACTTCCCACAGGAAGCAAGGTTGAATCAGCAGTAATAAAGGTTTTATATGGATGATGCTCGGCTTCTGTCACTCCGTAGACGCTGCCCACACTGCCATTTTCAGTGAAGAGGCGTACAGCGTCGCTAATTGTTGAAGTTTGTCGGAGTGGTGATGTGGGTTGCAGCAATACCAAAGTTGTGGGAATTGGATGACTCTCTGAAAACCTCTGCAGAGCATGTGCGATCGCATCTTCTATTGCGGCTGTGTCAGTTGCAAGATCTGCAGGACGCGGTATAGCAATTGCTCCGGCAGCGGTGGCTGCGTCAAGAATGCTGCGATCGTCGCTGGAGACGACAACAAAGTCGACTACTCCTGACTGAACTGCAGATTTGATTGCTCTAGAGACAAGGGATTGTCCGTTTACCTCTGCGAGATTCTTGTTTGGAATACCTTTTGAACCACCTCGTGCAGGGATTATTGCGATGCAGGTCATTACATCACATCCTTTAGATCGACGAACACTTTGTCCACGGGCGCTTCAAACAAAACACCAGAATGAACCAATTCAGTAAATCGCTCGGTGGATTTACCGTCTCCAAATTCTTGTTCTGAATGCGCCGGTCTTTCTTGTTTCGCTCGCTGAAGAGCAGCAACAATTTCGTGTGCGCGAGCCGGAACTTGTGAAATTGACGCACTGTCATGACGACCACGTTGGCGATCACCAACATCAATACTTGGTATTCCGTACAGCGGCGCTTCTCGAATACCCGCACTTGAGTTGCCAACTATTCCATTTGCATTTTTAAGAAGAACAAGGAAATGTTCAAACCGCAAAGACTCAAACTGCCTAAATCGCTTGCTGTGGTCAGCCAGCCGTTTGTACTCATTAATGATTCGTTCAAACCCAGTGTCGTTGTTTGGGTGAATGACAATGAAATTTTCACCCGACTCAATAAGACCATTGACAAATTCCGTTGCCGCAATTGCGCTTGCTTCAAGATCGGTGGTTACTGGGTGGAAGATTGCGATGAAGTACGAATCAAATTCAATTTCATATCGCGATTTTGCCTCCGCAAGCGTAGGAAGTGAAGGCGAGAGCATGATGTCAAGATCGGGTGAGCCAATGATGTGAATCGTGCTGTTGTCTTCACCTAGCTGGAGCAGTCTTTTCTTGGCCTCTTCATTTGCCACCAAGTGAATGTGTGAGAGCTTGCTCACCGCATGGCGAATCACACCATCAATGGTTCCTGAAAGTTCACCACCTTCAATGTGCACCACTCGCGTGTTGCTGAGTGCGCCGGAAATTGCTCCAGCCAATGCTTCGGGTCTGTCTCCATGGACGATGAGTAAATCCGGTTGGTTTTCTTGAATGAAACGCGAGAGTCCTTTGATGGTGTTTGCAACGACAACATCCATTGGATCACCAACCGATTGGTTCTCAAAGGGAATGATGAAAACTTCATCGGGAAGAGTTCGACGAACTTCAAGAATTGTTGAACCAAATCGTTCAAGCATGTGCATTCCGGTTGCGAAAACTGAAACCTTAAACCCTTCAGCATGAGCCGCGAGTATAAGGGGCTTGATCTTTCCGTAATCCGCGCGAGTTCCTGTAAGAAAAGTGACGTGCTTACTAACTGACATCGGACCAACCCAGTTGGTGTCCTCTCGTCATTTCACGAGTGGAGGTCTTGCCTAAAACTTTTTCTAAGTCGTACGCAAGAATTTCACCGGTTCCTGGTCGCTTCACCCAAATGTTTTCTTCAGTGAGAGTTTCACCACTGGAGATATTTCGAATAGCAACGACAGAGGCGTACGCGAAGTCGATTGTGGGTTGTTCTTCCGAAAGCACTGTCTTTGAGCCACCTGTTGCTTGATGAACTATTCGTGATCCCTCTATGAGTTCTTTTAGTCCTGCTGGATCAACGGAAATTTCAATGTCCTCACCGATCCAACTCATGTCGCTGGTGAAATGGCGTTCAATTATCGAAGCACCTAATGCAACTGCAGAAATTGAAGGCAAGTTTGACAGTGAATGATCAGAAATTCCTATAACCGTGTTTGGGAAAAGCTCTCGCAGCTGAGGAATCGAACCAAGTCGAAGCCTGTTGTACGGCGTTGGATACATGCTGGTGCAGTGCAGAAGGGCAT
>CAYZBP010000083.1:0-3684 GCA_964476715.1 uncultured Bifidobacterium sp.
CTAACAAAGTTAAAACGCCACCAATTCCTGAAGCAATAACAACTCCTAAGCGAGTTGGATCAACTTCAGGTGAGCCAGCATCAGCCCAAGCTTCACGAGCGGCTATTACTGCGAACTGTTCCGAGCGATCAAGCCTGCGCATCTCAACTCGGTCCATTAACTCTGCCGGCTCTACTGCAACTTTTGCTGCAATCTGAGCCGGTATCTCCGGCGACCAATCTTCTGGAAGACGAGTCACGCCACTTTTACCGGCGAGCAAGCCTTCCCAAGTTGATGCCACATCACGACCAAGTGGTGACAACGCACCAAGGCCGGTGATGACAATCCGATCATTTTGCTGACTTTGCTGACTTTGCTGACTTTTCAATGACACTAATTTGCTGCCTTAACGATGAAATTAACTGCATCGCCAACTGTGAGCATTCCAGAAACTTGATCATCTGGAATTTTGATTCCAAAACGTTCTTCAGCGGCAACAACAACTTCAACCATGCTTAATGAATCAACATCTAGATCATCAGTGAAGTTCTTTGACATTTCGATATCGCTACCTGGAACGCCAGCAACTTCTTCAACGATCTCTTTGATCCCTGCTAGTACTTCTTGTTCTGTTATCGCCATGCTTTCTCCTTCGTTTGTGGTGATTGGTTACGGAAGTTCAACTACTTGGGCGGCATAGACCAGACCCGCTCCAAAACCAATTAGCAGTGCCAACTGACCAGATTTTACTTCACCTGAGTCGTAAAGTGCGGACATTGCCAACGGAATTGATGCAGCTGATGTATTTCCAGAGACGCGCACATCTCGTGCGATCACAATTTCTTCAGGTAATTTCATAGCCTTAGCCATCGCATCAATAATTCTGATATTTGCTTGGTGTGGAATAAAGACATCGAGTTGATCTACAGAAATTCCGGCAGCTTCTATTGCTTTCAATCCAATTGGTGCCATCTGATAAACCGCCCACCGAAATACTGTCTGGCCTTGCATTTTGATATCAGGCCAACCAATATTTCCACTATTTGCGAGACCATTTGGATTTCGCAGTTCAAGCCATGAAGGTTGCATGACGATTGCTTCGCGAGCAGTTGCATCAGATCCCCAAATCATCGGACCAATTTTTGGTCGATCACTTGGACCGATAACAATCGCTCCAGCACCATCTGCGAAAATAAATGCAGTTCCGCGATCGGTTGGATCGGTGAAATCAGAAAGTTTTTCAACACCAATTAATAAAACATATTCAGCGCTATGAGTGCGCACCATGTCGCTCGCCATTCCAACGCCATAACAAAAACCAGCACAGGCTGCTGAGATATCAAATGCGGCTGCGTTTGGATTACCTAAACGTAAAGTCACATCAGTTGCAGCACTTGGTGTTTGAAATGGATAAGTTACCGTTGCAACAATTACCGCACTTAGTTGAGCAGCGGTTATTCCTGCTGCAGCTAATGCTTTTTGAGCAGCCGCAACTGACATATCAACAACGCTTTCATAAGCAGATGCATAACGCCGTGATTCAATTCCTGATCTTTCGCGAATCCATTCATCACTTGAATCAATTAAATCTACGATTTCAGAGTTAGGGACAACGCGAGATGGCCGGTAATCTCCGACGCCCAAAATTTGTGAGTGGCGAGTTGCTAATGGTTCGGAAATTTTGCTCATTAGTTTTGACCCTCTGGATGCAAGCGAGCAATCGGTTGGCCTGGGGCAACTGGGTCGCCCTCTTCAACAATAATTTCAATCAAAGTTCCGGCATGAGTACTTTTAAGTTCAGCACTTTCGCGTTTGTTTGAAACAGTTCCAATTACTGAACCCGCTTCAAGGTGTGTACCAACTTCAACACCTGCACCCGAAAAGTAACCTGCGAATGGAGCGACAATCATTCTCCACGTTGGTTGGTTATCAAGTGCACTTGCAAAACCATGACGACCAATTAAATCAAGAGCGGCT
The DNA here is from genome assembly GCA_964476715.1 of uncultured Bifidobacterium sp. Classification (GTDB taxonomy): domain Bacteria; phylum Actinomycetota; class Actinomycetes; order Nanopelagicales; family Nanopelagicaceae; genus UBA3012. The sequence continues at coordinate 1,957 of CAYZBP010000083.1, forward strand.
GGAATATCATCTGGAGTTTTTAATGCAAGTGTTTCAACATTAGGAAGAGCTCGTTTGATCAAGCCAACCAAAGTTCCCGCAGGCGGCATTTCAATTACTGCGGTCACGCCCAACTCATTAAGAGTTTCCATACATAAATCCCAGCGAACTGGGTTAGCAATCTGATCAATCATTCGATCAAGCAGAGCGCGTCCGCTATGAACGACTGCGCCATCTCGATTTGAAATAACTCTGGTACGTGGATCATGAACAGTCACCGAAGATGAAAGAGATTTCATTCGGGCTACTGCCGGTTGCATATAAGAGGTATGAAATGCGCCAGCAACTGAGAGCGAACGTACCCGTGCACCTTCAGGGGGATTTTCGGCGAGCGCAGTCAATGCGGCCAACTCACCAGCAGCGACAATCTGTCCGCCACCATTTTCATTTGCGGCAGTTAAATTAAATTTAGCAATTGCAGCTAAAACATCAGCTCGATCTCCACCTAATACTGCTGACATTCCAGTTGGAGTCGCAGCACTTGCAGCAGCCATTGCCAATCCACGCTCGCGTACTAATACAAGTGCAGATTCAGCGGTTATTGCCCGCGCACCGGCTGCGGCAGTGAACTCACCAACAGAGTGGCCAGCGACAACACCAACTTTGCCAAATGCATCAGATGGATGTGGAAATAGTGAAAGGGCGCCAACTAATCCAGCAGCAACGATTAGCGGCTGAGCATTTGCAGTATCCCGGATCTCATCTGCATCGGCATTGGTGCCTAAGTGAATTAGATCTAATTTGGCAACAGCTGACCACCAGGTTAATAAATCCTTAACGCGGGCTGATTCCAGCCAAGGGGATAGGAATCCTGGGGTCTGGGCGCCTTGTCCGGGAGCGATAATGGCGAGCATCCCTTCACTTTACGACCACCTTTGGGTTACTCCTAAGTACACTCGCGCATTTTAGTTACCGACCGGTAACATAGGGCTACACCCGCCTCATACTGAAATCCGGCTTAGGAGTAATTAGTGAAGATCGCTGTCTGCGTAAAACAAGTCCCAGATTCCTGGGCTGAGAAGAAATTAAATGCCAGCACTAAGTTGATTGATCGCGAAAGTGTTGATGCAGTGCTTAATGATTTGGATGAGTACGCCGTTGAATCTGCGCTACAAATTGCTGAAGCAAATGGTGGAGCAGAAGCTGGGCACACTGTAACGCTGATTAGCATGGGACCAGAGCGAGCAACTGAAGCACTTCGCAAGGGACTTTCAATGGGCGCTGATGACGCAATACTTGTAAGCGACGCCGCGCTCGCCGGATCTGACGCGCTCGCTACATCACTAATTTTAGCCAAAGTGATTCAAAGAATTAATCCGGATCTAATTTTGTGTGGAACTGAATCAACTGATGCTCGTATGAGTGTTATTCCTTCAATGCTTTCCGAACGGCTCGAATTGCCGCAACTTTCATTTGCTGGTGAATTAAATGTTAGTGAAGATCAAGTAAGTATCAAAAGAGTTACTGATGAAGGTGTTGACTCAATGAGTTCTCCGATGCCAGTAATTGTTAGCGTAATTGAAAAAATAAATGAACCGCGTTATCCATCATTTAAAGGAATCATGGCTGCAAAGAAAAAAACAATTGAAGTTTTATCTCTGGCCGACCTTGGCGTAAGTGCAGCTGAAGTAGGCGGTGCTGGTGCATGGAGTTTGGTAAATGATTTTAATGAGCAAGCTGCCAGAAGTG
>CAYZBP010000084.1:0-3671 GCA_964476715.1 uncultured Bifidobacterium sp.
ATATTAAAATCTCAGTTAAACATCACGATCCAGTAACAATGGTTCAGGCCTATCGCTTGCTTGCTAGCAAGTGCGACTATCCATTGCACCTTGGCGTAACTGAGGCCGGACCAATATTTCAGGGAACCATAAAATCTGCGACTGCATTTGGAATTTTATTAGCTGAAGGAATTGGCGACACGATTCGAGTATCGCTCTCTGCACCACCCGTAGAAGAAGTAAAAGTTGGAATCTCAATTCTCGAATCCCTAAATCTTCGCCAACGTAAGTTAGAGATTGTTTCTTGCCCATCATGTGGCCGTGCACAAGTAGATGTTTATACCTTGGCTGAAAAAGTCCAAGCAGGCTTAGAAGGAATGACTGTTCCGCTACGTGTTGCAGTTATGGGATGCGTTGTAAATGGCCCGGGCGAAGCGCGTGAAGCAGATTTAGGTGTGGCTTCTGGAAATGGAAAAGGTCAAATATTTGTAAAGGGAGAAGTCATTAAAACCGTCCCGGAATCAATGATCGTTGAAGTATTAATTGAAGAAGCAATGCGCCTGGCTGAAGAGATGGAAAGTTCCGGAGCTCCTTCGGTTGAAGTTCATTAAGCGAAAATCTCAGTGAGCGAAGTTGGTTTAGAAGTATTACGCGGGGTAAATGTTAAAAATGAAGTATTTAATTATCTAGCTTCGGCACCTGAACTAAATTGTTTTTTGGCGTCTAGGATTCAACTTTTAGAAAAATCAAAAAATAGCACTTTGCTGGTCTATCGAAATCCCAGAAGTGAAATTGAAGGCGTTACATACATTGGTGGAAATTTAATTCCAGCAATTTCGTCACGAGCAGCATTGCTCTCATTAGTTGATTACCTTCGATCAAATCAGCACAAGTTTTCCTCAATTGTTGGTGAGTCAAAAACAGTTTTTGATTTATGGGAATTAATTGCACATTTATATTCAGAACCAAGAGCTATTCGCCAATCACAACCATTGTTATCCCTTCGTGGTGGTTCAAAGATTTCTGGAAACCCACTTGTGCATCCGGCAACTTTGGCAGAACTTGATGAAGTTGTGGAGGTTGGGATTGCAATGTTCACTGCCGAGGTCGGGGAAGTCCCGGATTACGTTGATTATCGATCAAGATCAATTGAGTTAATTGGATCAGGTCGCACATTAATCTCGAGAGATCCAGATACTCGAAAAGTAATTTTCAAAAGCGATATCGGGGCTATTGGTGCCGGGGCGTATCAAATTCATGGAGTCTGGGTGGATCCGGCGTATCGCGGAAAAGGGCTAGGTTCGGCTGGCGTTGCCACTTTGGTGGAGTACGGAAATAGATTCGCACCGATCGCCTCCCTCTATGTAAATGATTTCAATCATGCAGCCCGTGCCAGTTATCACAAAGTTGGCTTCGAAAAGGTGGCCGAACTAGCGACGATTTTTTTCTAACACTCGGTAGGCTCACGCCATGTTGCAAATGTCCCGACTCTTTCTTCGCACCTTGCGTGATGACCCGGCTGATGCTGAAGTTGCAAGCCATCGCTTACTAGTTCGGGCTGGATATATTCGCCGTGTTGCCGCAGGCATCTACTCATGGTTGCCATTGGGTTATATAACTTTGCGAAATATTGAAAGAGTTGTACGCGAAGAAATGGATCGTGCTGGATTTCAAGAAGTTCACTTTCCGGCCCTTTTGCCCCGTGAACCATATGAGGCGACCAATCGTTGGGATGATTACGGAAGCGATCTGTTTCGTTTGCAAGATCGAAAAGGTGGCGACTATTTATTAGGCCCAACCCATGAAGAGATGTTTACTTTGATGGTCAAGGGTGAATGTTCCTCTTATAGAGATTTGCCACTAACTATTTATCAGATTCAAACCAAGTATCGGGATGAACCTCGTCCACGAAGTGGAATCATTCGTGGTCGCGAATTTGTAATGAAAGATTCTTACTCATTTGATATTGACGATGCAGGTTTGGAAAAGTCTTATCAAGATCATCGTTCCGCCTACATTAAAACTTTTGAAAGACTTGGTCTTAAATATGCGATTGTTTCCGCAATGTCCGGAGCGATGGGTGGCTCAAAATCTGAAGAGTTTTTAGCTCCTTGCGAAACAGGTGAAGACACTTATGTTTTATGTCCATCTTGTGGATTCGCCGCAAATGTAGAAGCGATGTCAACAAAAGTTTCCAATAAGAGTTATCCAGATGTCCCAGCGATCGAATTACTAGATACCCCAAATACTCCAACAATTGATTCATTAGTTGATGTGCTCAACAAGAATTACGGTGGGGGATTTACAGCAGCTGACACCCTAAAAAATATTTTACTTTTCGCTGACGACCAGCCGATTAGTGTTTTGGTTCCTGGGGATCGGGAAGTCGATTTAAAGCGTTTACAGGCAAATCTTCCTGGTGTAAGTGAGTTACGTTTATTTGAAGAAGAAGATTTCGCAAAGAATCCAAAATTTGTTAAAGGTTATGTGGGCCCACAGGATGCACAAGCACTGGGATTAAAACTTTACGCAGATCCAAGAGTTGAAATGGGTTCAAGTTGGGTTACTGGCGCAAACAAGAGCAACACCCATGCTCGGTATGTGCAAAATGGTCGTGATTTCAAAGTTGAGAAGTATGTTGAAGCTGCTGAAGTTCGCGCAGGAGATGGATGTCCGCAATGTGACACTGCAGTTGTTATAGATCGTGCCATCGAAATCGGTCACATCTTTCAACTTGGTCGTAAATACGCAAAAGCATTAGACCTCACCGTTTTAGATTCTGACGGAAAGCCAAATGTTGTAACCATGGGCTCATATGGAATTGGCGTATCGCGCGCAGTTGCTGCGATCGCTGAACAATCTCATGATCAGTTGGGATTGCGTTGGCCGCGGGAGATTGCCCCAGCAGATATTCACATTGTCGCCACAGGCAAAGAGGATCTGCCATTTGATACTGCACTTGAATTGGCACAAAAACTTGAATCGGCTGGTGCTCGAGTGATGCTTGATGATCGTCGGGATGCTAGTCCAGGAGTTAAATTCAAAGATGCAGAATTGATTGGAATTCCAACAATTATGATTGTTGGTAAAGGGTTGGCCAATGGAGTTATTGAAGTTCGCGACCGCTGGGCCGGCACAAGTAGCGAAATTCCTATCGATGGCGCCGTTGAATTTCTTTCACAACTGTTGAAATAGATTGGCGAGTAAGAGTAAAAATTACCGGTAGAGTTTGCCGTGCAGGGTCCAAAACTTAATAATAATTTAATAAGGAGTAGATAAATGAAAAAAGAATCGATCGTTGCCGCCATCGAGCCGGCCATTCAAGAATTAAATTTATTTTTAGAAGATGTAATCATCACTTTGGCTGGAAAACATTCCATGCTTCGCATTCTCATTGATGGCGAAACCGGCCTATCAATGGATCAAGTTACGGAAGCATCATTCAAGATTTCGGAAATCATCGACCAGATGCCAGAAATTGGCCAAACACCTTTTACGCTCGAGGTTTCAACTCCAGGAGCCGAGTACCCGCTAACACTTGCTCGTCACTGGTTTAAGAATCTAAATCGTTTAGTTTCTGTCACATTACTTGATGGAGAAAAATTCACCTCCCGCATTACTTCAGTCGAAAATGATGAGATTACATTTGCAGATGCAAAAGCGAATGTAACTTCGGTAAAAATTAGCGATAT
>CAYZBP010000085.1:0-3665 GCA_964476715.1 uncultured Bifidobacterium sp.
TCTGCGAGGGTATTTGGATGTAGCAGAACTACAAGGTGAATGCTTGTCCAACAACCGCCCCTCGTCAATTTGAATACCCGTTGGTAACACTATTTTTATTGAGTTTATTGGATTATTTTTATTTAAATGATAAATGGGAATTTGTCCGATTTGGGATAATTCCGGTAGATAAAATTGGCGTTGAAAGGTTCCAAGTTGTCGAATTAGACCGATTCAACAATTTTCCGCCATCCCCTTTAGGCTGTGTCCATGACCTCAAATAACTCAGCTCATGACCTGACCCGACTCCGCACAATCTTTGGTGCGGCTCTAACTTCAGATGTTTTAGATCATCTGGGTTATCGAAACCAAGTATTGAAATCAGATGTCAGCATGATTTCAGGCGATGGGGTAATGATGGGTTACGCATTTCCAGTGAGGCTTGAAGTTGTTGATACATATCCAGAGGTTCCATATGTAGGTTTGCTAGCTGCACTTGATGCAATTGAAAAAGACCAAGTTTACGTAACACCCTCAGGTCGCATGAAACGTGCTGCGCTTTGGGGCGAATTGCTTTCAACTGCATGTGCTTTCAAAGGTGTTGCTGGCGCGCTTACCGATGGTCCAGTACGCGATGTAAATCGAATGCGCGCAATGGGCTTCAAAGTATTTGGAGTCGAAACCGATCCAACAGATATTAATAGTCGTTATGAAGTTGTTGAACACAACGTGCAAGCGGTGATTGATGGCGTGACAATAAATCCTGGTGATTTGATTGTTGGCGATGTTGATGGAGTTGTCGTTATTCCACAACACATGATCGATATTGTTGTTGCAAAAGTCGAAGAGAAAAACTCTGGAGAAAGCGATTTCCGCAAAGCTGTCCGCGAAGGAATGGCACCAAGTGCGGCATTTGCAAAATTTGGCGTTCTGTAAAAAGTCGTAATAAGTATTCATGAGCGCGATAACCAAGATTGATCTTTGGCAGGTCCTTGATTCGCGTGGAATGCCCACAATCTCGGCTCGAGTTTCTATAGGCGATAATTCAGCAAATGCAATTGCCCCTTCTGGCGCAAGTACTGGCGCTCATGAGGCATTATTTTTGCGTGACAATAAAACTTCCTACGACGGAAATAGCGTAAATGATTCCATCACCCGCTTCACTGCAGAAGTGCTTCCGCATTTGATTGGAATTGATGGAAATGATTTCGCAGAGCTAGATAAAACTCTTCGTAATTACGATTCATCCCGTACCTTTTCTAAATATGGTGGTCATATTCCAGTTGCCATAACTATTGCTGCTTGGTTAGCAACTGCAAAAGTGAATAATGTCGAACCATTTACAGTTATTGCTGATCATTTGGATACCACTCCTACTCTCCCGCTCCCTATGGTGAATATCTTCTCGGGTGGAGCTCATGCCGGTGGAGCGATAGATCTGCAAGATATTTTGGCAGTTCCGATAGGGGCATCCTCAATAGAGGAAGCGATGGAGTGGGTTTGGAAGGTTCGGGAAAGTACGAAATCACTACTGAGTAAAGATGGTCATGATCAATCCTTGGTGGCTGATGAGGGTGGAGTTACCGCTCGTTTGCAATCTGATGAGCAAGCACTCACATTTGTAAGCGATGGAATTGCCAAAGCAGGACTTTCAGGCAAAGTAGCGATCGCTCTTGATATTGCAGCAACTCAATCATTCTACGGTGACCATTATCAAATTCATGAGAATGGAAATCTCAAAAAACTTTCCTCAGAGCAATTTGTTTCCAGATGGAGCAATTGGCTAGATCTCTATCCGATTATTTCAGTTGAAGATGGTGCGGCTGAAGATGACATCGATGGTTGGAAGCAACAGCAAGAAAATTGTGATCGGATTCAAATCATTGGCGATGATCGTTATGCAACTCAAAATGATCGACTGCAAAATGGAATAGCGACCAAAGAAGCAAATACTATTTTGATTAAACCAAATCAAGCAGGGACTCTGCATTCTGCACTAACAGCTTTAACAACCGCTAAGAGCGCTAAGTGGGGAACAGTTGTCTCGGCGCGATCTGGCGATACTGAGGAAAGTTGGTTAGTTGATTTAGCAGTTGGCAGTAATGCAGGTCAGATAAAAGTTGGATCTACACATAGATCTGAAAGAAGCGCCAAATGGAACCGCTTGCTAGAACTTTCGCATTTTGCAACTGCGCCATACATTGGCAAAGCAGCACTATCTCATGTTAGAGAATTGAACTTTTAAACTTTCTCAACTGAAATTACTTGCACTCCCCCGATTGCATTTAAAACATTTAACAAATCTGTTGGATCGGTGCCCGGGATAGCCACAACTAAATCATCAACACCTTCGCCATCCTCATTTTTCACAACTGAGAGATTACGGATGTCGCCTCCGGCAAAACCGATTGCTGATGCAACGGTGCCGAGGGAGCCAGGACGATCTGGAAGTTTAATCTGCAGATGAAATTGAGCCATATCTTGATCATACTCCTTCATATTTCCTGAATGTGAACTGAAGATTAAGGATTTGAAAGAGCACTACCAAGTTTTACAGTAAAGGTTTGTTGGCCACCTGTTGGTAAATCAACCAAAACATTTACTGTTGCATTTGGAGCATATGAACGAATTCTGACAATTGCTTCAACATCACTGTTGATTACAAAACCATCAATTGCTCTGATCACGCTATTTACTGGAATTCCAGCTTTGTCAGCAGCACCACCTGTAGTTAAGCCAATAATTTTTCCACCCACACCTGTAAAGGTTGGATCGATATTTACTCCCATCAATGGTCTTGTGGATTTACCAGTTTCAATAATTTCACGTGCAACGCGCATAGCTTGATTGACTGGGATCGAAAATCCGAGTCCGATACTTCCTGCTTGTCCAGTTGCTGAATCTGCTAGAGATGCGATGGCGGAATTAACGCCCACCATTTGGCCTTGTCCATTAACAAGAGGTCCACCTGAGTTGCCCGGATTTACCGCAGCATCTGTTTGAATCGCATCAATATAAGACTCGGTTGATGTCGTGTTTCCAGTAGTTACTGGACGATTTAATGCTGAAATAATTCCACTTGTTACTGTTCCGGATAGTCCCAGCGGTGACCCAACTGCAATAGATAAATCTCCAATTACAACTTTGCTTGAATCGCCAATCTCCATAACAGGAAGATTGCCTTTAGAGATTTGAAGAACAGCTAAATCATAAGCAATGTCCCTACCGCGAATGGTCGCGGTAATTTTCTCGCCATTTTGCAATTCCACTTTAACAGTGCCGCCAGAAACCGCATTGGAAATGACGTGATTATTAGTGATGATGTAACTCTTCGTTGCATCACTTTGAATAATCGCACCTGATCCGGTTCCAGAACCGCCAGTTGCAGTTACTGAAATCGAAACAACTGAAGGTAGAACTTTTGCTGCAATGTCTTTAATAGATAAATTCCCAGAATTATCTATTGTAATTCCGTCTGCCCCTGCAGGTCCCGCCGCACCTTGTGGTCCGGTAACGCTCCAATTAACTAGTGAGCGACCGACCGGGCACTTAGCAGTTTTTGAGTAGTACATAACTTTGGTTTTGTTATCAACGCAAGCAGAAACAGTTGGTGAGGCAGAAGTAACCGCATAGGCTCCGCCTCCAGCGACCGCTACGCCAGCCATAAATGCGACCACAATTTTGCT
>CAYZBP010000086.1:0-3565 GCA_964476715.1 uncultured Bifidobacterium sp.
GGATCACCAAGTAATCCATTTCCTAAATCTTTTCCAAATGTCATTGAGTATCCATAGACAACCCAAAGCACTGCGACGATGCCCATTGAAACAAAAGACATCATCATCATATTTAGCACGCCTTTAGCACGGACCATTCCGCCATAAAAAAGTGCCAAACCTGGAGTCATTAATAGAACAAGTGCGGTACTAGTGAGCATCCAAGCTGTATCACCAGTATTTAAAACTACTTCAGTCATAATTTTTCCTCACGTTCAGGTGGGATTAAATGAGAATCCGAATTGAGCCTCGGAGTTGGCGCTCGCCGTTGAGTAACCGAAGTATCTGGTTTCAGTGTTTCGGGATATGAGCAGTAAAGGTTTCCAAAAGATCACAAAATGGGCTGTTGTGTTACGGGCAGGTTAAACCGACAATTAATTGCTTATGAGCGCAGAAACATATGCCGCAGGCTCAAAGGGTTTCAGGTCGGAAATCCCCTCGCCCGTGCCCACGAACTTGATTGGAGCCCCTAGTTCACGCTCGATGGCGAAAGCTATCCCGCCTTTCGCAGAACCGTCCATCTTGGTCACAACTACCCCAGAGAGTCCTACCGCTTCGCCAAAAATCTTCGCCTGGGCTAGCCCATTTTGTCCGGTGGTCCCATCGATAACTAATAAGACTTCGCCAACGGGGGTGCGCTTTTCGATCACCCGGCGGATTTTGGATAACTCGTCCATCAATCCTGCTTTGGTGTGTAAGCGGCCTGCGGTATCAATTAAAACAAAATCAGCGCCAATTTCAAAACCTTTGGCCACTGCATCAAAGGCTATTGCAGCTGGATCTGCGCCATCTTTTCCAGAAACTAATGTTGCTCCGGCATTTACGGCCCAGGTACTGACTTGGCCAGTCGCGGCTGCACGAAATGTATCTGCCGCACCTATAACTACTTTATTACCAGTCGCAACTAAGTAATGTGCCAACTTCCCAACTGTCGTTGTTTTACCAACGCCATTGACACCAACAATCAAAATTACATTTGGGCTTTGATTTCTAATTAAATTTCTATCTCTTTCTTTGCCTAATAATTCAAGAAAGCCCTCTTCCAGGGATACCTTGGAATTTTTCTTTAATAATTCGACTATCTCAGAACTTAATTTTGGTCCAAGGTCACTTTGAATTAGTTGGCTTTCAATCTCATTCCAATCAACATCTGCATTTACACCTGGTTCACGGCGCAACTTCGAGATTAAGGATGTAATCCCAGAAAACAGAGCCATAATTTAAGCGTTCTCGATTTCACGAATCCGCTGTGAAATTACTTGAGTGACGCCATCACCACGCATCGAAACTCCATAAAGTGAATCTGCAATCTCCATTGTGCGTTTCTGGTGAGTGACAATAATTAATTGTGAAGATGATCGAAGTTCAGCCAAAACTCCAAGCAACCTACCTAGGTTTGTGTCATCTAGTGCGGCTTCAACCTCATCCAAAACATAAAAAGGACTTGGGCGGGCTTTGAATATCGCAATCAAAAGCGCGACAGCGGTTAACGAACGTTCTCCACCGGAGAGCAATGAAAGCCGTTTGACACGTTTTCCAGGAGGTCTTGCTTCAACTTCAATTCCGGTAGTTAACATATCTTCTGGATTAGTTAGCAACAAGCGGCCTTCACCACCAGGGAATAATCTTGGGAAAATCAAAGCAAATTGTCGTGCTGTCTCTTCATAAGCTTCGCGGAAGATGATTTCCACTCGCTCATCAACTTCACGGACAATTTCTAGTAAATCACGTCTGGTTGCTTTCAAATCTTCTAATTGATCAGTCAGATATTTTGATCGTTCTTCTAGGGCGGTGAACTCTTCGAGAGCGAGTGGATTAATCTTTCCTAAAACCGCCAAAGATCTTTCTGCTGCCGCTAAACGCTTTTCTTGTTGATCTCGACGGTATGGAATCATCTCGGTTGCGATCACTTGACCTTCATCGTCAAGAACAAATGTTGGAACTTCACGATCAGGGCCATACTCAGATAAATGTGTTTGTGCATCGATTGCAAACTCTTCGTAAACTTTTTCCTCTAACTGTTCAATCCGTAACTTTTGCTCAGCTCTAGCAATTTCATCTCGATGCACACTGTCGGTCAGCGCTTCCATCTCGGATGTTAATTCTCGGTTTCTTGCTCTGGCTGCTAGCAATTCACCCTCACGTGAAACTCTTTCATTCTCTAATTCAGTGCGCTCATTCATGGCCTTAGTAATTGAAACTTCAATTTGAATTAATGCTTCATAAGCAGTTTCGGCTATCGCTTGTGCCGTGATTGCTCCCTTGGCACGACTTTCACGACGAGCAATCGCTGTGACTTTTGAGTCACGTTCAGCCTGTGCTGATTTTTCAAGTTGCTCTGCCCTAGAAGCAGTAGATGTGGCTCTTTCTTCACTTGTGCGAAGAGCTAAACGAGATTCCATTTCAACACTTCGTGCAATTGCCACAGCTTCACGCTTGGTTTCAATTGCAGCAGTATCTGGTTCCGCAAAGTGAATCTGCTCAACTGGTTCATTTTCAAGCTGAGTCAATTGACTGCGGTGCTCTTCCAATGCTTTTTGGGCTTCAGTTATTGCCGTGGCTAATCTTTCGGCTTCTGCTGATGCTGCGCGAACATTTTGATTTGCTAAGCCCATCTGTTCGGCAAGTGCTGCCATATGTGCATCTGATTCATTCAATTGAGCAATACACTTTTCAAGATTTTCACGTGCTGCAGCGGACTGTGTCTCTAAGGCGCTTATTTCAAAACGAAGTCTTTCACCATTGTGCGTAAGTTCCCTAAGAGATTTTTCGCTCTCGTCAATAACGGCACGAAGTTCAATCAGACTCGACTCACTCTTCGATCCGCCAACTACTAAGTCGCGACCAAGAATGTCACCATCACGAGTGACCACACGTAATTCTGAACTGCTTTGTAATAGCCCGTGTGCCACCTGCAGATTTTCAACAACGACGGTATGTGCAAGTACATGAGATAACGAACGAAGTAAGCGTTCACTTTTTATCAAGTCAATCGCACGGTAAGCACCACTAGGAAGCGAAATTTCAGGCTGACTCAAATTACTTTCTACTGAACCCATAACTAATATCTCAGCACGTCCAGCTTGTTCACGTTTAAGTAAAGTGAGCGCATCAATAGCATCAGATAAGCGTCCAACAACAACAGCATCTGAAAGTGAGCCGAGCGCAGCAGTTATTGCACTCTCCCAACCAGGTGAAATTTCAATTAATGAAGCTACAGAACCGAGAGCGTTTACCTCTGCTGAAGAACTTAGAAGTGCGGCGCCGCCATCCCTTGAATTAATACTTAACTTGAGTGCCTCGATGCGAGCTTCGACTGAAGATCTTGATCTCTCACTACTGCGCTCGTTATCTCGCGCTTTTTCTAAATTCGCGAGTACTTGGTCTGAGACTTTTTTCGCTTCTTGATATGCACTATCTAAACGTGCTTCCCCTGCATCAAGTCCAGCAATTTCTGATTCACGCGTTGCAAATTCGCGTTGCGCCGAACTCACACGGTTCAAAGCCTCATCGCGATTACGAGTTA
>CAYZBP010000087.1:0-3333 GCA_964476715.1 uncultured Bifidobacterium sp.
GGTCATCAGTGCGCGAGCGAGGGGGTCCTCCAGCGCGCGAATCCGCTCGAAGCCCTCACGAAGCGTGCCCTGAACGAACTCGTGTGACACAAATAGCGTCGACCCTGCCTGGTTGTTTTGGTTTTTCCACTCCCCAGGGTTTTTGTCCAGTCGGGACTGCATGACCAGCGCGTTGACGTTTTTTAGCCAGCCCAGGAAGTCGTCAGCCGTGCTGGCCGGCTGGTCGCGCCAGGGGGCTCGCATTGCAGCCTGGAAGGTTCCCAGAATGTCGTGGGAGTCTTCTGTTCGGTTCGGGATGAGCTTGCCTTCAAACACAATTTCCTCGGCCTCGCTGACCAGGAAGGTGGTGCCCTCAATGTAGTTCGAGAAGTACGACTCGAAGAACGCGAAGTTCTCGCGTGATACCCCCGCTTCCGCGGTGGAGGCCACCTCCGGCAAAGCCTCCATTCGCAGGCGGCTGAACAGTGTGTCGAAAAGGGCAAGACGGTTTGGATCATAGGGGCGTCCGGCGGCGCGGGCAATCGCTTGTTTGCTGTGCAGCTTTTTGCTCTCGTGGGTCCCCAACATGGCGCCCATGATGCCATCCAGGCGCTTGAACTCTTTTTCCCGGCCCAATTTTTCCGCCAGCGTGCGGCAGGTATCCCGGAGTTGATTGAATCGGTACTCCCCACGAATTGAAAGAACCTTGTCGAGCTCCGACTCAAGCACTTCCTGAGAAAGAGTTCGCTCACCTACACCGCGGCCAATTGCCAGGTTTTCCAACAACCAGCGAGATTGACTGGCCAGGAAAAAGCCCTTGTAGGGCTTGTCACCCTCAACTGCGCCTGGTCCTGGGATAAGCTTGATGGCGAGGCCCGGCAACTCCAGGGTTCGCGGCCGATCACCGCGCGTCACATAAATACGGCCCTCGACAGGCTTTGCGTCATACCCGCTGCGGTAGCTGAGAACCCCGTCAGGCAACAGATGGCTCACAATACTCGCCCAATGACGGAGTACGACCGATTCAGGGGGGCTGGCCAGGTTGCTCGTATAGATACCCTGGTACAGCTTCAACAGTAACCCGTCACTGGCTAGCCGAATGACCTTGCGGTCTGCAGCGGGGTCGCCTTTACCCGTGAACAGAAGCTCAGGCTGAGAAACGTCGGATTTTTGTTTGATTGCCATGTCGATCACTTAATATTTGTCTGATATTTGTATTATTGTGACACTTTTTGTCGGAAAAGTGTTTTATTCTGCAAAATAAGACTTGTCGGATTTTGTGCTGATTCGTCGGGCGCAGAGGGTAGATATGTCTGAAACCTGCAGGATTACAGCCTGTCTTGTCGGATTTATGGCTAATCAAGGAATCTTCCGAACCTGCTTCAGCCAGGCTCACCGCTCGAATTCTGGTTCTTTGGCAAGCTGATTTACGTTCGTCGACAAAAAGATGTCGGGTCGCGCTTTTTCAACATCAGCAGCCGGTGCAGCGCTGGCAATGTAGTCGCGAACGGCCTGGGAGCCACCTTGGCCGAGCAGGTCCCGCGCATCAGTGCCAACTTGACTTGTCGCAGGAGGCACGGCCAAAGCGAACCCCGTCACCTTGGCCGCTTCCAACGCCCTCGGGATGGCGTTTGACTTCAGTCTTCCAGCCGCGTCACGGCCGATGTCGTGGTCAGTCGCGATCACGACACCCGGAAATGAATCGAAAAGGCCGGCATTCTTGACCCATTTGGCGACTGCCATCACATTGTTTGACGACAAGGCGCAAAGCGTGTTGCCTGCACCGCTTTGTTGAATCGCAAGTCCTGTTGCCACTCCTTCACAGATCACCAGCGACTTCGTTTTGTCAGCGACTGCCAGCCATGCCTGTAGCGAAGCCAGCGAATCGCCAGTCATTGCTCTCATTAACGAATCAGGCGCAGGGAAAGGCACAAAGGCGCCAACTGTCCGAGAACCTTTGGCCATGAACTTGTCATCAGGTGTTGCACCCCGCACAGCTCCACCGTGTCTCGCCTGCCCATCGGATCAGGGCGAAACATGGGAACCATCATCGTACCGGCATATCTATGATGCCTGGGATACACCCGCAAATCCGAGCCATCCAAAGTGGCATTACCTTTGACAAGGTGCCTATGATCAGCGGGCGGGATTTCAGCAGCCATCCATGAATTGATGGTGTCTCGATTCAAGTCCAGATCGACCGGATTAAATTCAGACGCTTTCACCGGGCGCGGTAAAGCAGGTGAAGACCGGGGTGGTGCAAGATCGCCATCCAGCCCCAAATCGCGTCCCGTGACAAACATGGTTTTCTTGCCATCACTGGTTGGCCTGCCTTCCCGCCATGGTGCAGGGAGATCGATGTCGCCACGAAACGAAAAAGCGGTTGCCAGGCCGTCGTTCGACACCAGCAGCTTGTAGACTGGTTTTTGATCCGGGCCATCGCAGTAACGTCCGTGCAAGCGCGACGGAATCAGACCAGCCGCCTGCAAGGATGCATCAGCCGCTCGCCATACCTTTTCGGGGTCATATGAGCGCAGTTGCCCTGGTATAGACGAAAATTTGGGTACTTTGTTCAGTGCCGTCAGTTCTTGGTGCACGGTCAGCTGGTCGACATGCGCCCGGAGCGCCGGGGTCGATTTGTCTCCAAGAGGGATGTCGCCTGCGGCAAGCCAAGGCTCACCCGCTGCGAGTCCTTTTTCTGCGTAACGATGCCATATTTTCAAAGTACCGTCCCGTGCCAGGGACAGTCGGCCACCGGGCGTTCGACTGGTTTCACCGGGCAGACGAAATTCGACCAAATGGTCTTTGACTTTGTGGATGTCGCAGCCTCTGGCAACGAGGTAGTTCTCAATCTTTTGCAATGAATCCATAGTGATTCTTCAAGAATCGAGCCCCATGCGCAAGCCTGGCGCGTGACCCAGGTGACCATCACTCACCCAATGCGGCTTCCTGCGATCCGCAGCGTATTGCAAACGCTTTGAAAAACTGTTGAGCTTGTCTGCCACGCCATTTGGTTCTTGCTTGTAGTCAGCCTCAAATCGTTGTTGGGCAGACTTTGCATCGAATGAATTGGCAGGCATGCCACCGGTTTCGTTGCTGGTTGGGTGGCTTTTGCCGGCACCGCCATCACGTGGACTGGCAAATGGATCAAAACGCGCATCAACAAAACCGGGAGCTTGGGGCTGGCCAAAACTTTGACTACCCGCGTTCAAGCCTTGCCAACCCACAGGACTGTCAGAAGGGGGCGGCGAGGGTGAAGGTGAAGGTGAAGGTGAAGGTGAAGGTGAAGGTGAAGGTGACGGTGAAGGTGAAGGTGAAGGTGAAGGTGAAGGTGAAGGTGAAGGTGAAGGTGAA
>CAYZBP010000088.1:0-3289 GCA_964476715.1 uncultured Bifidobacterium sp.
ACTGGAAATTAACTCTCAACAGTCGAAACTTTAAATTTATTGCGGCTATTTACTTTTTCTGCTGCAGCTAATTGACCGCAGGCGCCATCAATCTCACGCCCACGAGTGTCTCGAACTGTTACCGGCACTCCATAACTTTCCAAGACTTCAACAAATTTCTTTTCATCCTCAGGTTTTGAAGCAGTCCACTTAGAGCCTGGAGTTGGATTTAAAGGAATCAGGTTTACGTGAGCGTCACGGCCTTTGAGCATTCGGCCAAGTAAATCCGCCCGCCAAGCATGATCATTAATATCTTTGATTAATGCATACTCAATTGAATATCGCCGACCAGTTTGGGCTGCATATTTATCAGCAGCGACCAATACTTCTCTGACTTTCCAACGGGTATTGATCGGTACCAGAGAATCTCGGAGTTCGTCATCTGGTGTGTGTAGTGAGACAGCCAAAGTTACTGGTATTCCTTCGTCAATCAATTTTTCAATTCCGCTTACTAATCCAACGGTCGAAAGCGTTACTGAGCGCGCACTAATTCCAAATCCATCCGGCGCAGGGGCGGTGATGTTTCTAATTGTGCGCAGAACGGCGTTGTAATTAGCCATTGGTTCGCCCATGCCCATAAAAACAATATTTGATAGGCGCATTGGTTCGCCCATCTCCCCTGACTCCATGGCACGGGATGCCGCAAAAACTTGAGCAGTAATTTCAGCAGCGCTTAGATTGCGAGTTAAGCCAGCTTGTCCGGTGGCGCAAAATGGGCAACCCATTCCACAACCGGCTTGGGATGAAATACACAAGGTGGCGCGATCTGGATAACGCATCAAAACACTTTCCACCATTACGCCATCATGCAACTTCCAAAGATCTTTGCGCGTCGATCCACCATCACAAGTAATTGAGCGAACTGGAGTAAGCAAAGTTGGGAAGAGTGCTGCTGCTAATTTCTCCGCGCTCTCAGTAGAGATATCACTCCACTCCTTTGGATTCTCGCTGTGTCGACCAAAATAATGATTGGCCAATTGTTTTGCTCTAAATGCTGGTTCACCCAATTCGGCAACTGCGATTGCCCGATCTTCTGGTGATAGATCTGCAAAATGTTTTGGCGGTTTCTTTGCAACCGGGGAAATCTCTATAGGTTCCATTTTGTTTATCCAACCAAAGTTAAAATTGCCCAAATTATTGGGGCTGAGAGTAATACTGAATCAAGACGATCAAGCATTCCACCATGACCAGGCAAAATTGCTCCCATA
The DNA here is from genome assembly GCA_964476715.1 of uncultured Bifidobacterium sp. Classification (GTDB taxonomy): domain Bacteria; phylum Actinomycetota; class Actinomycetes; order Nanopelagicales; family Nanopelagicaceae; genus UBA3012. Next base: position 1,248 of record CAYZBP010000088.1, read on the forward strand.
TCTTTCAAATCCAAATCGCGCTTGATTGCACTCTCAATTAAATCTCCACAAGTTGCGGTAAATACCGCAGCGAGGCCAATCGCAGCACCAACTACCCAGTGTTTCTCGAACAAAAGTGAAAGCATTAAGCCACCACCGAGAATTGAGAAGATTAGTGAACCAATTAATCCTTCCCAAGTTTTCTTAGGACTTATCGCTGGTGCAAGTTTGTGCTTGCCTAGCAAGACTCCAAATATGTAACCAAAAGTATCGTTACACCCGACCACAACAACAAATGTCATTACGCGAGCTAATCCATCTTCTGGTTTTGCTAGCACTACCAAAAACCCAGCTAAAAACGGGAGGTAGATTGTGGCAAAAACAGTCGCAGTGGCATTTTTTACAAAATTATGATGCCCTTTTGGCAAGCCTGAGATTAATAAAAATGGAATTGAAATCGCAGTTGCAACTGCTAATCCAGTCACATCTTTTACCCAAGCACTTGTCATTATTGCTACGGCGCAAAATGAAATTGTTGGTACAGAAATCTCGATATCAGCGCGATCTAGCGCTTGGCCCAACTCCCAAACACCACGAATAATCGCAGCAATTGCAAGCGGCAGGAATAAAACTCTCTCAAAGGCAAGCGATGCAATCACAAGACCGAGCAAAGTTAAACCGACGGCGATAGAAGGGAATAACTTCCGACCAGCCTTTTTATTAATTGCTTCATTTAAAGCATGGAGATCCGACATTGATTGTTGGAACTCTCAAACTTCGAGAAGTTCGCTCTCCTTATGTTGTAACAACTCATCAATCTTAGCAACATGAGCAGAAGTGTGTTTCTCAAGATCCTTTTCGGCGCGAGCAACTTCGTCTTTCCCAACTTCTCCGTCTTTTTCTAATTTTTCTAATGCTTCTTTTGAATGACGTCGGATATTACGAACTGAAACTCGGGACTCTTCTGCCTTGGTTTTCGCGACTTTAATGAACTCTTTACGTCGATCTTCAGTTAATTGTGGGAATCCAACGCGGATTACCGCACCATCTGAGGCCGGATTTACACCTAGATCCGAGTCGCGAATAGCTTTTTCAATTAATGGCATTGCGCCCTTGTCGTAAGGCGAAACAACAGCCATGCGTGCTTCAGGCACCTGCACAGATGCTAATTGCGAAAGGGGTGTAAATGTTCCGTAATAATCAACCATAATCTTTGCAAACATTGATGGGTGCGCGCGACCAGTACGGATAGCACCGAAATCTTCTTTCGCGACTTCTACTGCTTTGCTCATTTTTTCTTCAGCGTCACTGAGAATTTTGTTTGCTAGATCTGACATTTATCCCATCCCCTTACGAGACTAATGTTCCGATTGATTCGCCACGTACAGCGCGACCGATATTTCCTTCTGACATTAAATCAAAAACAATTATTGGAAGTTTATTTTCGCGACATAGAGAGAATGCAGCCGCATCAGCTACCGCCAATGATTTACTTAAAACCTCATCGAAGGAGATATTTGCATATTTTGTTGCGCTCGGATCTTTCTTAGGATCTGCTGAATAAACTCCATCTACTCCACTTTTAGCCAGAAGAAGTGCTTCGGCATTAATCTCGAGTGCGCGTTGGGCAGCAACTGTATCTGTTGTGAAAAATGGCATTCCGGCACCTGCACCAAAAATAACAACGCGGCCTTTGTTTAGATGTCTGATTGCGCGAAGTGGGATGTATGGCTCGGCAACTTGTCCCATATGTATTGCAGTTTGCACGCGAGTTGCCACACCTTCTTTTTCCAAGAAATCTTGTAGCGCTAAACAGTTCATAACTGTTCCGAGCATTCCCATGTAATCCGCGCGGGAGCGGTCCATTCCACGTTGTTGTAATTCGGCACCGCGGAAATAATTTCCACCACCAACGACGATTGCAATCTCAACGCCAGATCTCGCAACATCGGCGATCTGTTTGGCGATTCCTTGTACAACATCAGGATCAACACCGATTCCGGCTCCCCCACCAAAGACCTCACCCGAGAGTTTTAGTAGGACTCTCGAGTAGGTCATGGTCA
>CAYZBP010000089.1:0-3284 GCA_964476715.1 uncultured Bifidobacterium sp.
TCATTGCTCGCCGACTTCGCGGCCTTTAATCGGCTACCGTTCGCGCATGAGTGAAGCCGGAGTTACCCCAAGCGAATCAACGCTGATTCCGGGTTTCATCCTGCATTTAGACAATTTCGACGGCCCATTTGACCTGCTTTTACAGCTGATTTCACGTCACAAAATGGATGTCACTGAGGTCGCTTTGAGTGTTGTAACTGATGAATTTATTGCCCATATCCGCAGCATGGATGGGGGCTGGAAACTCGAAACCGCCACTGAGTTTTTAGTGGTCGCGGCAACGTTGCTGGACCTTAAAGCGGCTCGATTACTGCCATCTGGTGAGATCGATGATGAAGAAGATTTGGCTTTGCTGGAGGCTCGAGATCTGCTTTTTGCCAGATTGCTCCAATACCGGGCCTACAAAGAGATCGCCGGGACGCTGCAGGAATGGATCACCGAGGAAGAGCGCAGATACCCCCGCTTAGTCTCGATGGAGCCTTACTTTGCGGCCTTGCTTCCTGAGGTCTTAATCGGTGTTGGTGTCGAGCGGTTTGCTACTTTGGCCCAGCGCGCCCTTACTCCCAAAACCCCGCCAGTTTTTAGCGTCGCCCACCTTCACGCCCCCTTGGTTAGTGTCAAGGAAGAAGCGGTTCGGGTGGTGGCGATTTTGCGACAGGCGCGCACGACAACTTTCAGACATCTGATCACCGACGCCGAAAATACCCTCGTAGTTGTGGCTAGATTCCTGGCCTTGTTAGAGCTTTACCGGGAAGGGGTTTTACTCTTTGAGCAGCTATCAGCCCTTGGGGAGTTACACATCCGTTGGGTTGGCACTGAAGAAGGCGAAGTGGCGGTTACGGATGAGTTTGATGAGGTTTACGTGCCAGAGGATGAAGGGTTAAAGGATGAGTAAGGAAAACGACAAAGGCGACAAGCCTGACAGGGCAACAGAACGCTCGCTAGAGGCGATCTTGATGGTGGTGGATGAACCGGTCAATGAGATCTTGCTAGCCCAAGTCCTCGAGATACCTACTGAGGCGATTCGTGGGCATTTACAGGCCATGGCACAGGCCTACCTAGCAGAGGAGCGGGGATTTGAACTGCGTGAAGTAGCCGGCGGTTGGCGCTTCTACAGCCACCCTGAATCGGCGTCCGCGGTTGAGCGATTTGTCCTCGAAGGTCAGCAAGCCAAATTGACCCAAGCCGCCCTTGAAACCCTTGCGGTGGTGGCGTATCGACAACCAGTCTCCAGGGCTCGGGTATCGGCTATTCGAGGGGTCAACGTCGAAGCGGTCATGAAGACCCTGGTCAACAGAGGATTGGTTGAAGAGTCCGGAGTAGAGGGGGAGTCGGGCGCGATTTTGTATCAGACCACTCCGTACTTCCTGGAACGGCTAGGAATCCCTTCTTTGGCTGAATTACCTGAGCTGGCTGGCCATCTTCCCGACCTGGATGCGCTAGATGAGGTTCTCGATTCTTTAACTGAGTAGTTCGGGGCTTACCCTTACGCCTTATGGAACAACGCTTACAAAAAATCATCGCTGATGCTGGTGTTGCCAGCCGCCGAAAAGCCGAAGAGTTAATCACTGATGGACGGGTTTCGGTCGACGGAAGAGTGGTTCGGACCCTCGGAAGTAAGTTTGATCCAGAAAACTGTGAAGTAGTGGTTGATGGTGAGACATTAAAGAAGAAAACACCCAAGACTTACCTTGCGCTTAATAAACCTTATGGGATTTTATCCACCATGTCTGACCCTGAGGATCGCCCCAATTTAGGTGACCTTTTGGAGTCAAGAAGCGACCGACTTTTCCATGTTGGCCGGCTAGATCGTGAGAGTGAAGGCCTTTTACTCCTTACAAATGATGGTGAATTAGCCCATCGAGCAACCCACCCTTCTTACGGCTTAGCTAAGAATTATTTACTGGAGGTCCTGGGTGTCCCTAGCCGCCAGGTCATGAGTGCCCTGAAAGAGGGGATCCAGTTAGAGGATGGGATGGCCCGGGTTGATTCAATTAGCCTGGTCGAAGGTCAACCCGGTCGATCGGTTTTGGATATCACAATCCATGATGGCCGGAACCATGTTTTGAGACGTATGGCGGCCGAGGTCGGTCTGTCAGTGGAGCGACTGATTCGAATTGGGATGGGGCCGATAAAACTAGGGCAGCTGACTCCTGGAAAATGGCGGGACATCAATGGCCAAGAATTGAATTCTCTCTTTAAAGCGTTAGAGATGAAGCAGTAAAACTATATATTGTTAAATTAATATATCGCTATTAATAGTATTTATATAGCAATAAATCTACATTACGTGAGATCAAAGAAAAGCAATATATCGATAATATAATCATCTGACATGCATATATAAAGGTTCTATTAGCAATAAGTCGATATTAATGAGCAAGGGTAAGATCAAAGTTAGCGTTTTAAAATTATCTGGTTTAAACGATAAGTCGATATGTTGTTAAACAAATTTCTATATATGACGGCAAGCCAGATGTCGCAGGGGATCTGAAAAGGGTAGAATTAGGGCATGACAGTGCGAGCCCTGCGTGGGGCAATCCAGATCGTCGGAGACGACCGGGATGAGTACTTTGCCCAAATCCAGGAGCTCTTAGGGGAGATACTTTCCCAAAATCAAGTGGTTCAAGAGGATCTAATTTCCATCATCTTCACAGCGACGCCCGACTTGAAGATCGATTTCCCAGCTGTTGCAGCCCGAAAAATGGGATTGACAGAGGTTCCGCTGATGTGTGCGGTAGAGATGGAAATAGCCGGGGCACTCCCACGGACCGTAAGGGTGCTTGCTCATGCCAATTTAGAACGTCCAAGAGCCGAGATTAAGCACATATATCTCGGGGGAGCGGTAGTTTTACGCCCTGATTTGGCCAAATAATGCCGCAAATACTCATAATTGGGGCAGGTTTAATTGGAACATCCATCGGCCTAGCAGCGACAAAAAACGGTCTGACCTGCACCTTTGTCGACTCAAACCCAAGAAACCAGGCCTTGGCCAATCAACTATGTGGCTCTGAAGATGTTCTCTGGGCAGATACTGATGTAGATTTAGTAGTCGTCGCCACAACGGTTCCTGAATTGCCAAATGTTGTTTTTGAGGCGTTAAATAAATACCAAAAGGCAATAGTTATAGATGTGGGTAGCATTAAGACTAAAGTTCTAGTTGAGGTTGCTTCAAAAGTAACCCCTAATGTCTTATCTCGGTACATTGGAACGCATCCAATGGCCGGGCGGGAAGTAACCGGACCTGAAGGAGCGCGGAGTGACCTTTTTGAAGGTCGCGCTTG
>CAYZBP010000090.1:0-3283 GCA_964476715.1 uncultured Bifidobacterium sp.
TAAACCCAATCGCTCATGTACATCTCGCACATGTTTTGCGGCCATATCTACAACTTCGCGCTCTTCATATGTAACAAGTGCTACATACTCCCCCGTGCGCGTTAAACGACCCCATGAATCTTCACGAAAATTAGAGTGAGCAGCCACCCCTGCCATCGCACCTGGATGTAAGCCCTGTTCTAGTAATGCCCGAATTCCGCCAACAACTAATGATGGATCGGCATGGATCTTCCAAGCGATCGAATCTGGGGCGAAGTAGGTGCTCATTTGAGGACAATCGTATTAGGTCAAACCGGGCTGCGCTTTCCAGATATTAGAGCTCTTGCTTTTCAATAACCGCCCATGGTTTGGCCGGTTCAACAGAGGCATCTGGACAGATCCGGGCGAAGTCACAGTAACCACAAAGAGCAGAAGGATTTGGTCGGTAATTACTATCACTCTCTGGTTTTAAGGCTTCGGCTTGAACTTCGCGCGCAATTGATTCAGCCCGTTTTATATGGCGATTTAAAGATTCTGGCGAGTGGTCATATGCAACAACTGTTTCAGATGGCAGGTGGTGAAGTTCAACTTTTGTGCATTTCATCCGCATTGTTCGCGCTGCGCCAACTGCGTAAATTGCTAAGGCGAGTGATGATGCCACATCATCAACTTCTGGTGCATTTCTTCCTGTTTTGTAATCAACAATTACTAATTCACCATCACGTTCATCAATTCGGTCAACACGTCCAGACAATGAAAGAGTTTCTGTAGTTGCACTTACAGTTCTTTCTAGGCCACGTGGTTCATCATTGATATCAACTGTTTTTAAATAATTTGTAATCCAGGCTTTGGCTCGCACAAAAGATCGTTCTGCTTGTTCGTCATCTTTAAATCCATCGGTGCGCCAAAACTTGGTTAGTAAAACTTCTCCTACTTGGGTGGTTCGCTCATCCAAAGGCTTGGTCCACCATTCGCGTAATGCATTATGGACCGCTGCTCCCATGCTGGCGTGAGCCCATGGACCACCTCTAGGCGGGCGAGGGGTATCTATGTATGTGTAGCGGTATTTACGTGGACAATCAAGCCAGGTATCAAGCCGCGACGGGGTACATGAAAATAGTTTTAGGGGCATCCCATCAAAAGTAGGTTGGTCGCTCATGAGATTTTTTGCATTTTCAGGCTGCGATAAATGCGGTTACTGAGTTAGCAATCATTTGGACGGCAATCGCTGCAAGTAATAGACCAGCAATTCGGGCAATTAAAGTCACTCCAGAAGTTTTAATCACTTTGATTATTCCAGTTGAATATCTCAAAATTAATGCAAGCACTAAGTGCAAAACTCCAATGGCTGTAAATAGTGCGACACCCATTTCTACGCCATCGATCTGCTTAACAAAGATTATTGTGGCGACAATTGCACCAGGTCCAGCAAGCAGTGGTGTTCCGAGTGGAACCAAAGCAACATTTACATCAGTAGGCCCGGGTTCATCGCCTTTTTTCTCATTCTTGCCAGTCAACAACTCAAGAGCGACAAGTAATAGAAGTAATCCACCGGCACCTTGCATGGCTGGGAGAGAAATCTTTAAATAACCCAATATAAATTGGCCAAATAATGCGAAAGTAATTATGACAGTAAACGAAACAAATGCTGTCTTAATAGCAAGTTTCCGTCTTTCTTTTTCAGTAAATGGAGAAACTAGACCGAGAAAAATTGGGACAACTCCTGGTGGGTCCATAATCACAAAAAGAGTCACAAATACTTGTACGCCAAAGGTCCATGCATTCATCGAGTGAATACCTCATCTCCACTTGCCTTGCTGGCTAAATTCTCCCAGAGATCAAGCGGAGTTTGCTCTTCTCCCAATTGATTTGCGCGCGCCGAACCGTGGTAATCACTTGATCCGACCTTAATTAAATTGTGTTCACTGGATAGTTGATCAATTTTGCTGTGAGCGGCTTCATCTTGGTCTCTTTTATTTCTTTCAATCCCGTTAAGTCCAGCAGCAGCTAATTCAGTAACCTCGCCAAAAGTTAAAACTGCTCCTCTTTTTTCCGCAAAAGGATGTGCCAAAATCGAAACTCCTCCAGCAGCTGCAATTGCCTTAATTGCTTCAACAGGTGATGGAGCCCAATGTGAAACATAAAATTGGGAGTTGTTATGCAACAACTCAGCAAAAGCCTCATCGCGAGACGCCACAATTCCATTTTTAATTAAAGCGTCAGCTAAATGAGGGCGACCAAGTGTGGCCCCAACGGGTTTCACTTCTTCAACATCTTGCATCGTTACTTGATAGCCCGCGGCCTGTAACTTTTCGATCATTTTTTCCATACGTGGAATTCGATCATCACGAGTATCTGATAACAACTTAGCGAGTTGTGCATTTTTCGCATCAAATAAAAGTCCAACTACATGAACGCTCATTCCTAATTGCGTGCGAGTAGAAACTTCAGCACCCGGAACAATGGTTAAACCCGCTGGGATTTGATCTCTCTTCGATCTAACTTCGCGCCATCCTTCAATGGAGTCATGGTCGGTCATCGCAACAACAGTTAATCCGGCTTTTTTCGCATTTTCTAGCATCTCAAAAGGTTTATCGGTGCCATCGCTAGCCGTTGTATGTGTATGTAAATCAATCATTTTTCTGCACCTGATCAACCTGCAGAGAAGCGGATTTTGTAGCCACAAGCCCGGATCCCAATAATAATAAAATCAGTCCAGGAATTACTCCAGCCGGTGGAATTTGGTCTAACCACCAAACTGCTAATAAAGCACCGACGGGAAGTTCAAAAAATACAATTAAAGAAACTACAGTTGGTGAAACTCTTTGCAACACCTGATTAAACATGGTGTGACCCAAAATTTGTGCTCCTACTATCAAACCTAAAACTAATAACCATTCATATCTTGGGTAATCAATAATTGGCGCATCAGTAAATAGCACCACTACAAAACATGTTGCAGCACAAACAAAGTAACAAACGGTTGTGTATGTAGTTGGAGAGATTTCGCGAAGCACATGCCCGCCGGCAATTACATATGCCGCTGATAAAGCGGCTCCTAGTAATGCAATTAAATCGCCAACAAGAGCTCTAGTTGATAACTGCCAATCAATCCCAGTGATAATCAAAACGCCGACCATTGAAACTGCCATGCCAAACCAAACTTGCATTGCTACTTTGGCTCCACGAATGCGCACCCAGATTGCGGCAAATATTGGCTGCACCGCTGTTATAGCAACACCACTTGCAACACTTGTTAATCGCATTGATGCAAAAAAACAGATGAAATGCAGAGCAAGAAATA
>CAYZBP010000091.1:0-3281 GCA_964476715.1 uncultured Bifidobacterium sp.
TTGATGCAACAACCTCACTTGCGTACTACGCCTACAAAGTTGCATTTGAGCAATTCGAGATTGGATATGCCTCAGCTATCGTGATGGCTCAGTTTATTGTTTTCCTTGGCGTTGCTTTAACGATTTTACAGGTCCGCAAAATTATGAGAGCGAGGGGTTAATCATGGCTAATGGAGTTTTATTTACCCAAAAACGTTCTGCAAACACTCTTCGGTACAGCGTTATTGTTTTACTGGCGCTGGCTTTCACCTTCCCGCTTTTGTATTTAGTTTCTGGTTCGCTTATGACATTAGATGCGGTATCTGTTTACCCACCTAAATTGCTACCACCATCGATAAATCTTCAAAATTACGCAGATGCTTTGGAAGTTATGACGCCGCGAATTTTCGGAAATACCTTGTTCTTCACCTTTGGTATTTTGATTTTGCAATTAATAATTTCATTTTCTGCTGGATTTGCACTTGCAAAGATGCCATTCAAATATGCAGCAACCGTCGTGGCTCTATTTGCAATTCCAGTTTTTCTTCCTACAAACGTTTCGATTATCCCTCTTTACTTAGTTACTTTTAAATTAAATTTACTCAGCACTTGGGGCGGGATGATTTTGCCGATCGTTGGTTCTACTGCATTTGGAACTTTGCTGTTCCGACAGTTCCTGGTTAATTTCCCAGATAACCTAGTAGATGCAGCTCGTATTGATGGTGCAAGTTGGCCACGCGTGCTATTTCAAGTTGTGCTTCCACTTGCGAAACCACCGATAGCTTCATACGCCGCCGTAACATTCTTAACTGCTTGGAATATGTATATCTGGCCTCTTATGGTTGGAAATACCGAGAATCTAAAAGTAGCAACAGTTCAACTAGCACCATTAATTGCTGGTGGAACTGGCTTCTACGGAAAAATTCCACCAAACGTTACTTATGCTGCCGCTCTGCTTAGTGCTCTGCCGGTAACACTATTTTTCCTATGGGCTCAACGTTGGTTTATTAATGCAATCGCAGGAACTGGTAACGATTCATAAGCTTCACCTATAGCCATCTTAAACAAGGAGTAATTAAATGTCTGAGCGCAAATTAGGTGTAGCAATTGTTGGCTGCGGTTTTATGGGACGCCGCCACTTGTTAGGTTTTGCAGCACTTCATAAAGCGGGAGTCTTGAAAGGTGAAGTAGTTGCACTTCTTGATATCAACAAAGAAGTTGCTGACAAAGTTGCAGATGAAGCATTTGAACTATTAGGTAAGCGACCAGCGGTCTACACATCTTTAGATGAGATGATGAAGGACCCTGCTGTTGAAGCAATCGATATCGTCACCGATCCAAGAACTCACCACACCATTGCAGTCCAAGCAATGGAGGCTGGGCGCCATGTTTTGTGCGAGAAACCACTTTCATTAACAATTAAAACTGGTCAAATAATGCTTGATGCTGCAAAGCGCACCGGAATGACATTGGCTACTGCTGAGAATTATCGCCGTGGTGGAGCAAATCGAGTTGCACGCGCAGTTATTGAATCAGGAATGCTTGGCAAATTGCATTTAATGATTGAAATGTGGGCAGGCGGAGATGACAAGATCATCATCAGCAAGTGGCGCCATATGAAAGAAAGTGGCTCTATCGGAATTGATATGAGTATTCACTACGCCGACATCATTGAATATTTTGTGGGCCCAGTTGAACGAGTTTGGGGACGCGGAATTATCGCTGAACCAATTCGTTATACAAAAGATGGAGATGAGTCGATCATCCCAACTGGTGAAGATGCATTGTTTGCCAGCATGCGCACTGCAGATGGAATCGATGTTCAGTACACATATCTTCCATCAGGTCCGGGAATTAGTCACCGACAAAGAAGTTTGCATGGAACTAAAGGTTCAATGTTGGTTCCAGGAGATCGCTCAGACGGAGATGTCGTTGTACAACTCGGAGAGCGCAAACTTATGGGCGCTGAATTAATTGCTGAGATTGCTAAAACTGGAACACATTTAAATATAAATGATGTTACAAAAGCAGTCTTGGGTCCTGATGGAACTGGTGGCAAAGGTGCACCATGGGCCGCTGTCGATTCTGGCTACTTAGCAGTTGAAATTGATGACTTTATTGATGCGGTATTAAACAAGCGTGCTCCTGAAGTAGATGGCATGGGTGGCTTGCGAGCACTTGCTGTGGTTTATGCAATTCTTGAATCAGGGGTAGCTGGCCGTGAAGTTTCAGTTGATGAAGTTTTGACTGGCAAAATACACGCATACCAAGATGAGATCGATCAATCTTTAGAAAGGCGCTAATCATGAGCGAAGAATTAAAGTTTCATCAAGTCGCCTATGTTGTTAAAGATTTAGACAAGGCCGTTAAGCATTGGGCAGATGATTTAGGAATTGGTCCTTGGACTGTTTACACACTTAAATCACCTGGATTAAAAAATTGTGTTTACAAAGGGCAAGCAACAGATTTTGGGATTCGCCACGCAATGGCATTTTCTGGAAATTTGCAGTTCGAATTAGTCGAGCCACTTCATGGACCAAGTATTTTTCGTGACCAGTTAGATTCAACTGGCGAAGGAATGAATCACGTTGGTTGCATTGTGCAAGATCATCCTGCCGCAGTTGCAGATTTTATTGCTCGTGGATTTACCCCGTTACAAAGCGCTGCTGGTTTTGGCGCTGAAGGAGATGGTGCATTTGCTTACTTCCAACCACCAGATGGAATTAGCGCAATCGTTGAATTAATTTCTCCACCAAAAGTTCGAATCCAACCTGATTACATCTATCCAGCACCGGAAGGCAAATAATGAAATCTGCTGCACGCATCGCCAAAGTTGAAGTTTTCGCAGCAGGCATGTCCTGCTTTGTACGCCTTACTACTGAAGATGGAATTCAAGGCGTAGGAGAGTCAACCGCATTTGCATACCCAAACGCAGTTGCTGAAGTTATTCGCAACTTTGAACCATTTTTAATTGGTGCAGATGCTCATGATGTAGAACAAAATTGGCTAAAGATGTATCGCGCACTTGGATGGCGTGGATTGATGCTCGGTGGTGCAATTAGCGCGATCGATCAAGCGATGTGGGATATCCGGGCACGAGTATTTGAAACTCCAGTTTGGCATTTACTTGGCGGCCGTAGCCGTAAAGCAGTTCGCGGTATGAAAGTTGTTTGGGGAGTTACCAAAGAAGAGCTCATTAACGATTCCCTTAAAGCCCAAAAAGAGGGTTACACCGCAATTAAAATTATTTTGCATCAACATGATCATCACTTGATGCGTCATGCAGAGAAAATTGCTGACTT
>CAYZBP010000092.1:0-3270 GCA_964476715.1 uncultured Bifidobacterium sp.
TTTTCCAGCAAATCTTGCATCTGAACCTAATATCTCTTCGATACGCAATAACTGGTTGTACTTAGCAACACGTTCAGATCTGGCAGGAGCACCTGTTTTAATCTGTCCACAATTTGTAGCAACTGCTAGATCTGCAATTGTGGTGTCTTCGGTTTCACCTGATCGGTGACTCATCATGCACCGATAATCTGAAGCATGGGCCATATCTACTGCGGCTAAAGTCTCTGAAAGTGAACCGATTTGATTTACTTTTACTAGCAGTGCGTTTGCGGCACCTTTGGCAATTCCATCTTTTAATCGGATTGGATTTGTGACAAAAAGATCATCTCCCACTAATTGGACTTTAGAGCCGATCTCTTTGGTAATTGCGACCCAACCATCCCAATCATTTTCATCTAGTGGATCTTCAATCGAAACAAGTGGATAATTTGCAACTAGATCTGCGTAATACTTAATCATCTCTGCAGATGATCGTGAACTACTTTCAAATTTATATGTATGTGTTGCTTTTTCGTAAAACTCCGTCGCTGCTACATCTAGCGCTAAACCAATTTGGTCGCCAGCTTTGAATCCAGCTTTTTCAATTGCAGTTAAAATCAAATCAAGTGCGGCTCTATTGCTTGTTAAGTTTGGCGCAAAGCCACCTTCGTCACCAATGCTTGTAGCAAGACCATTTTTCTTCAAAACGGCTTTCAAGGAATGATAAATCTCAGTTCCCCAACGCAACGCTTCTTTAAATGAGGTTGCACCAAAGGGTGCAATCATGAACTCTTGGATATCAACATTTGTATCTGCATGAGCGCCGCCATTGAGAATATTCATCATGGGTACAGGTAATAAGTTTGCCTTGTCTCCACCTACATATTTGAAAAGTGGAGTTTTCTCAGAGATAGCCGCAGCCTTTGCTACCGCAAGTGAGACTCCCAAAATCGCATTTGCGCCTAACTTGGATTTATTCTCAGTGCCATCAATATTGATCATCAATTTATCAATTGCTTTTTGATCTGCTGCATTAAATCCAATTAACTTTGGAGTGATTTCATTAGTGATCCCGGCAATTGCACTTACAACGCCTTTGCCTCCATATCTTTCTCCACCATCACGCAACTCAACTGCTTCATGTGCTCCAGTTGATGCGCCACTAGGGACTGCAGCAATTCCAATGCTTCCATCTGAAAGTGAAATTTCCACCTCAACAGTTGGATTACCACGCGAATCAAGAATCTCGCGAGACTTAATGGCTTTGATTGTTGCTGAAGTACTCACTTAATGCTCCTTTTTATAAGACCTTATGATTCAGGTCAGGGTTTAATTCTATTCAATTATGGATAGCGATTCTTTGTATGCGCGTGCCCTGCTTCGCATGGCTTGCTCTGGATCCACCCCATGTTCGGCAGCAAGTGCGACCACAGCAAAAAGTAAATCCCCAATGGTGGCCTGATCCACAATCTGCGGAGTTTTAATCTCAACTACCGGCTCTGCATTCACACCATGTTTTTTTGCCCGATGAATAAGTTTCGCAGCCAAAGCTAAAGCGGGCTGCCCTAGTGGCACACCTTCTCCAGCAGAGTTACGTCCCTTTTCAACACTCTTGATTTTCTCCCAATTGCTTTCAACTTCATTTGCAGTTAACGCTTTTTCTTCAGCAAAAACATGAGGGTGGCGGCTAATTAACTTGTTACTGATTCCTTTTGCTACATCTTCAATATCAAAGCCAAGGCCATTTTCTTCGCTGGCGATACGAGCATGGAAAACAACTTGAAGCAAAATATCTCCGAGTTCTTCGAGCATATCTGCCCGATCGGATCGCTCAACCGCATCAATAAATTCATAACTTTCTTCAATTAAATATGTCAGAAGTGATTCGTGTGTTTGCTCTGCATCCCAAGGACATCCACCTGATGAGCGCAGCCGATCCATAACTTCAACTAAATGTTGAAGTTGGGATTTTTCGATCATAGGTGAAGGTTATTTAGTTGGATCTGCAACGGTGCCGTTGGTTGCATCAACAGGATTGATGTCCGAGGTTTCCGCAACCCATACTCCATAACGGGGATTAATCTTCACGTTTTCGCGAGCCCCAATTTCACTTACATATTTTTGTAAGGCCATACTGAACTCTTGATCTGATGCAGTTGGTGCAACTAACTTGGCACGCAGACTGTCTTGGATAATGATGTCTTCGATATATCGATCTAAATCACTTGCAGCGATTGATGCATTTGCAAGAGCAGCAGGCAAAGCGGCTTCCCCGCCAATCTGGGTAATAATTTTTTCACGATTTGCAGCGACTTCTGCAGGATTAATAACTATGCCTTTTTCACTTGCTCCGCGATGCAACAAAAATGAAATAATCTTGAGACGTAACTGGGCCCGAACTAGATTTTCACCAGTTAGCCCATTCTCAGGCATGGTGTTTGTCTCAATGCGTTCTGCAACGATCGCATTAATCGTAGATTGTAAATTCGAAATTGAGACTGAGCCGTGTTTCATATTTGCGGCTGAACTTGAGTTCGCACACCCGGCAAGAATGGCGCCAACAATAAGTAGGGCTCCGATTTGTACTGCCTTGGTTTTACGTAACTTCATAATTCTCTTCAAGCTCATCACGGACTCCCTATTTGATCGGCGCTGCATTTTCGAGTGCCTCATTTACCCAACTCAGGAGTTCAGTATTCCCTATGGCCATAGGTGTGAGCGAATTGGCCAGATTTCGAGATCCAGGTGTAGGTAAAAGTAAGGTTTCGGCAGTTGCCTTATATATATGGCCTGGGTAGATCCGGTCCATTCGAACAGATAGCGAATCACTCAGAACTACCGGAGCTAATCTCAGGAATTTTCCGTGCATTACTACTTCGCGCAAAGAACGGGCCTTCGCCGTTGCCCGCAATTTCGCAATATTCATTAAATTTGAAACCACTTCAGGAAGTGCACCGAATCTATCTAACAATTCTGCTGTTATCTCATCTACTTCTGCGTCATTTTTAGAATCAGCTAATCTTCGGTAAATATCTAATCTAACTCGTTCGCTTTCAACATAATCATGAGGTAGATGCGCATCTACTGGTAATTCAATTTTACAATCAACATTTTCTGGTTTTTTGCCACGGAACTCTGAAACCGCTTCTCCAATCATGCGCATATATAAGTCAAATCCAACATCTGCAATATGACCAGATTGTTCTCCACCTAACAAATTTCCAGCACCACGAATTTCTAAATCTTTTAATGCAACTTGCATTCCTGATCCAAGTTCAGTGTTAGCGGCTA
>CAYZBP010000093.1:0-3269 GCA_964476715.1 uncultured Bifidobacterium sp.
CAAGATGCTGATGCAAAAATTGTAATTACCGCAGATGGTGGTTATCGCAAGGGAAGTGCAAATGCTTTAAAACCTGCAGTCGATGATGCACTTAAGGGCGAAACAAATGTTAAACATGTTCTTGTTGTAAAACGCACGGGGCAAGATGTTGATTGGGATGCGGAACGCGATGTTTGGTGGCATGAGATTGTTGAACGCCAGAGCGCAGAACACACTGCAGAATCATTTGATAGTGAACATGGTTTGTTTATTCTTTACACCTCGGGTACTACTGCAAAGCCAAAAGGTATTTATCACACGACTGGTGGGTATTTAACTCAAGCAGCTTTCACTCACAAAAATGTATTTGATCTAAAACCAGAAACAGATGTCTACTGGTGTACCGCAGATGTTGGTTGGATAACTGGGCATTCATATGTTGTTTACGGCCCACTTATTAATGGTGCAACTCAAGTTATTTATGAAGGAACGCCTGATTCACCTACTAAAGGGCGAATGTTCGAAATTATCGAAAAGCATCGCGTAACTATTTTGTATACCGCACCAACTTTGATTCGTACCTGGATGAAATGGGGCGATGAATTTCCAAATGCATCAGATTTATCATCACTTCGTTTATTAGGTTCTGTTGGTGAACCAATAAATCCAGAAGCGTGGATGTGGTACCGAGAAGTTATCGGTGGAAATCGCTGTCCAATCGTTGACACTTGGTGGCAAACAGAAACTGGTGCAATCATGATTTCACCTTTCCCTGGTGTCACTGCGACTAAGCCAGGTTCTGCCATGGGCGCGATTCCTGGAATTAGCGCTGCTGTTATTGATGACAACGCAAATGTTGTAGGCAACGGTGGTGGCGGATACTTGGCTTTAACTGAACCATGGCCGTCAATGCTGCGTGGAATTTGGGGAGAGCCAGAGCGTTATCAAGAGACTTACTGGTCTCGTTATGACGAAGCTGGTTATTACTTTGCTGGCGATGGCGCAAAGTTAGATGATGATGGCGCAATTTGGTTATTGGGTCGTGTGGATGATGTGATGAATGTTTCTGGTCATCGCATTTCAACTACTGAAGTTGAGTCTGCACTGGTTTCACATGTTGCTGTAGCTGAAGCAGCAGTTGTTGGAGCAAATGATGCCATGACTGGGCAAGCGATTGCGGCATTTGTAATTTTACGTGGAGGTATTCCGAATGTTGGTGGAGAAGAACTCATCCAAGAGCTTCGAAACCACGTTGCTAAGGAAATTGGTCCAATCGCTAAACCTAAGCAAATTTTAGTAGTTGCTGAATTACCAAAAACTCGAAGTGGCAAAATCATGCGCAGATTGTTGCGAGATGTGGCAGAAAATCGAGCTGTCGGAGATTCCACAACACTTGCAGATCCAAATGTTATGAAATTAATCCAAGCGGGTTTGAATGCTGGAAGTAGCGAAGATTAATAATTAGGAGACTTAATTTGTTGCTTTAATTAATTGCTCTTGGCTGGTTGCAATAATTTTTGCAACAACTTTTGGACCGTGATTTTCAATTTGAGCGATTACAGTGCTCTGATCTGACCACCGTGAGATTTTCTCTTGTGGAAAAATCATGGCGAGCTCTCCGATAATCCAAATTAGTACCAATGCCTTGCTTAAACCAAGAAGCGCACCCGCAATTGAATCAACCGCTTTTAAAGGTCTCCATAAAAAGTTCTTCCGAAACCATTTTGCAGCTCTTCCGAGTAAAAACTGAGAAACAAAAGCTGATGCCACAACAATTCCAGCAGTTAATCCGATACGTGAAGTAGGTGAATCATTCTCACTTACAATTTGTGCGCCATATTTCAAACCCAAAATTCCACCACCAACTAAACCAACAAATGAAAATAGACCGGTAATTAGACCACTTCGATATCCGCGGTAAATTGAAAAAGCCAAAATTGCCAAAAGGATGAAATCAAAAGTTGTCATGGCGTTAATTCTATAATTTTTTGCTGGTCCCATTCGCGTTCATAACCACTGTGGTGCAAGATGCGGTCAATAATTCCTGCAGTAAATCCCCAAATCAGCATTTCTGCCACATTGAAAGCTGGTCCGATATATCCACTCTTGTGACGTACGTTGGATCTATTTACTGGATCGGCTAACTCAGTTAACGAAATATTCTCTGCTCGCACAACCTCCTCAATACTTTGTGGGAAGATCTCATGTGGGTGACGCCACCATGCCAGAACCGGACTTACATGGAAATTACTTGGAGGAAGCCAAAGTTCAGGAAGTAAACCAATCACCTCAACGCTTTCACTTTTTAATCCAACTTCTTCCTCGCTCTCACGTAGTGCTGCAGATATCGCGTCCTTATCTGTGAGATCGATCGCACCCCCAGGGAAAGATGGTTGGCCTGCATGAGAACGCATTTGTGAACTGCGAAGAGTTATCAAAACTTCTGGTGAATCCTCTTGACCAGAAAACAAAATAAGAACTGCACCTTTCCGAGTGGATTCATCTCCACCTCTAAGTGGAAATTGAAAATCATCGCCTTCGAATTTGGCTGGAAGATTTGTGATCTTAGTCAACCAGCCCGGTGGATCTACCAAATTTCCCATAACTAAACTTTCCCGATTCCAGCTGAAGGGCAAAGTTTTGCGAGTGGGCAAATGCCACACTCTGGTTTCCGAGAATGACAAATTCTTCTTCCATGCCAAATTAATTTGTGAGAAAGCAAAGTCCATTCTTTTTCAGGAATCAATTTCGCGACATCATTTTCTACTTTTACTGGATCGGTCGCTGTGCTCCACCCAAATCTTCTACTCAAGCGACCAAAGTGAGTATCTACTGTTAATCCTGGAATCCCGAAGGCATTACCTAAAACCACATTTGCAGTTTTTCGACCAACTCCAGGGAGAGTTACAAGTTGCGCTAAATCATTAGGTACTTCGCCACCAAAATCATTCAATATTTTGTTTGCTAACTCTTTTATATTTTTTGCTTTGCTCCTAAAAAACCCAGTCGAGTAGATAATCTCTTCAATTTCACTTAACTTCGCTGCTGCCAGCTTCTCAAGAGTCGGGAAACGATTAAAAAGCACTGGCGTGACTGCATTGACCCGGACATCGGTGCATTGAGCAGATAAAACTGTTGCTACTAACAGTTCCAGGGGTGAATTAAAATCAAGTTCACACCTGGCGTCTGGATACTCCTTGGTGAGAATTCGATATATCGAGCGTGCCGAGCTCGCTTCGGCGGTTATCTTGGGGCTCATCCTCCGAAAGAGTACGCGTTAGGCGCTTCGG
>CAYZBP010000094.1:0-3218 GCA_964476715.1 uncultured Bifidobacterium sp.
TTAAAAGATGGCGAAGCTAGCGTTGCCAAAGTTTCACAAGGTTATGTGGATGCAGCAATTATTGAGATTAATCAGGCTTTTGCTTTTTTCGATGACAAAAATCAGGTGCGACCAATAGAGACAATCTTTTTTGGCGGAGGTACCCCGACATTACTTCCAGCCGCTGATTTAGCACGCATACTTGATGAATTAAGAGAGAAATTTGGCTTCTCGGAAAATATTGAAATAACAACAGAAGCTAATCCAGATTCAGTAAGTGCGGTTGATTTAAAAAACTTCAGAACTGCCGGTATCAATAGAGTTTCTTTTGGAATGCAATCTGCTAAAACCCACGTCTTGGCAACATTGGATCGAACACACAATCCGGCTCGAGTTAGTGAAGTTGTTAACGAGGCTGTAGAAGCCGGCTTTGAACATGTATCTCTTGATTTGATTTATGGAGTACCGGGAGAATCAATCGACGATTGGAAAGAGAGCGTTACTGCTGCCTTGTCTCTTCCGATTGATCACTTAAGTGCTTATGCGTTGATTGTCGAAGAGGGAACAAAGTTAGGTGCGCAAGTTCGACGGGGTGATGTCGTGATGCCACCAGATGATGAAACTGCGGACAAATATTTATTGGTGGATGAGTTGGCCACAAAGGCCGGTATGGATTGGTATGAAGTTAGCAATTGGTCATTACCTGGCGGAGAAGCCCGTCACAACATTGCTTATTGGCATAGTAACGATTGGTGGGGAATCGGTGCTGGTGCACATTCGCATGTGCAAGGAGTCAGATGGTGGAATGTAAAACATCCCACGACTTATATTTCAAAACTCATCAGTGGTGAATCTCCATTGTTAGAAAATGAAACGCTCACAAAAGAGCAGATGCGGTTTGAAGAGATCTTGTTGCGGATCCGACTCTCGTCTGGTTTGCCATTAGATTTTTTCACTGAGACAGAATTAGTAATATTGAATACTTATCTTGCCCAAGGCCATTTGGAAGAAAAGGCTTGGCAATCAGGGCAACTTAAATTGTCCATCTCAGGCCGCTTACTCGCAGATCAAATAGTTAGAGCATTAGACAACTAGTACAAATAAGTAGTGATCCTAAAAGTTGATGGAGTATTCTCTATTTATGGAAACTTTCAACTTAGTACTTTCAATCATTTTGGCAATTATCTTCTTTCTAGCTGGAGTATCAAAAGCCAGCGGAAATGAAAAAGGGCTATCTGGAACCCGTGATGTTGGGGTTAAAGATTCACTTGCGCGGATCATCGGAGTCTTTGAAGTACTTGGTGCTTTCGGAATTTTGCTTGGAATTAGAGTCACCGCTATTGGCTGGTTAGCTTTGGTGGGGCTGTGGTTTGTGATGGCTGGAGCCGTTGGGGTGCACTTCCGGGCCGGCAAAGGATCGACCGCCCTGCCGGCATTTGTGCTGCTGACCGCGCTTTCGATCGCCCTAGTCACTATTTAGGGGGTAAATTTGGCACTCGACCGAGTTAAGTGCCAATGCTTAACCTGCTTAGCCTTTTAAATCTAGGAGCTTTTGATGATCGCCGATCGCCGCCTCGAGATATTACGAGCGATCGTTGATGATTACGTTGCTACAAATGAACCTGTTGGATCAAAAGTTTTAGCGTCACGACATTCGCTTGGCATTTCACCGGCCACAATTCGCAACGAGATGGCACTTCTTGAAGAAGAGGGCTTGATCTCTCAGCCACATACAAGTGCCGGGCGAATACCAACCGATCTTGGATATCGAGTTTTTGTTGATCGCATTTCTACGGTGAAGCCATTGTCTGCACCTGAGCGTCGGGCAATCGATCACTTCTTAGAAGGAGCAGTAGATCTTGATGATGTCGTTAATCGAACAGTTCGTTTGCTTGCTCAAGTTACAAAGCAGGTAGCAATTGTTCAATATCCATCTCTTTCAAAATCTGCAGTCAGACATATTGAGATTTTACCTTTGACTCCAATGCGCCTAATGATTGTTTTGATTACCGATACTGGACGCGTTGAACAACGAATCGTTGAATTAGCCAACCAAATGAATGAAGCAAATGTTGCAAAACTCCGCAGTCAACTAAATCTACTTTGCGCCGGCGAGAAATTAAATTTAATACCAAACACATTAAAGAGTTTTACGGAGAAGTTTGAACATGCTGACCGCACAAATGTCACCTCGGTAGTAAATGTAATTCTTGAAATGGCAATTGAAAAAAGTGAAGAGAAAGTTATAGTTTCAGGGACTGCAAATTTGGCGCGAATCCCAAGTGATTTCCCAAGTAGCTTTCATCCGATTCTGGAAGCACTCGAAGAACAAGTTGTATTACTTCATCTACTCGGCGAAACAGCAGATGGAACTAAAGTTAAGATTGGCCACGAACAAGATAATGCCAATCTGCAATCAACGAGCATTGTCACATCGGGATATGGTCCTGAAGGAGAACGAGTAGCAAATTTAGGAATTATTGGGCCAACTCGAATGGATTACTCTGGATCAATGAGTGCGGTAAGCGCAGTCGCTAGATATGTAAGTCGCTTCCTAGAAGAAGGATTTTAATGGCTGATTTTTACGATGTGCTTGGTGTGGAAAGAAATGCATCAAGTGATGAGATCAAACGTGCATATCGCAAACTTGCTCGCGAATTGCACCCTGATATAAATCCAGATCCAGTTGCGCAAAATCGCTTCAAGGAAGTAACTGAAGCATATGAAGTTTTAAGCGATCCAAATAAGCGTTCTAATTTTGACCGCGGGGGGCAGGGTTTCAATTTTGGAGCCGGCGGTGCCGGTGGTGGATTTGGATTTGGCGACATCATGGATGCCTTTTTCGGAGGCGGCGGCTCAAGAGGCCCGCGTCCGCGAGTGCGCAGAGGTCAAGATGCACTAATTAGAATTGAAATTGATTTAATGGAGGCCACTTTTGGAAGTGACCGAGAGATCACAGTTGAAACCGCTTTAGTTTGCACAAAGTGCACGGGATCTGGATCCTCAGGTTCGGCGCAACCAACTCAATGTCATATCTGCCAAGGTCGCGGAGAAGTTCAACAAGTAACGCGATCAGTTCTAGGGCAGGTCATGAGTTCCAGGCCATGCGCCAATTGCCAAGGATTTGGAAGTGTCATCACCGATCCATGCCGTGAATGTGCAGGAGATGGAAGAGTGCGATCACGCCGAACATTAAATGTGCAGATTCCAGCTGGAGTTGAAACTGGAAATCGAATTCA
>CAYZBP010000095.1:0-3217 GCA_964476715.1 uncultured Bifidobacterium sp.
GATGGAAGAATTTGAAAGATAGCCGGTTGATTTAAATCTTTATAGAAATCAATTACTTTAGAAATTGCTTGATTTAATTCGATTCCCGGTGCACCAAATCCCTTTCCTCCCAGCGGAAGAGTGGAATTTGCACGGAATGAAAAACCTCTATTGCTTCGTAGTTGCCAACTGCCAATCTCCTCAATTTTTTCAGGCATCCAATTTTGTTGAGCGATTTTTTCTAATGATTCAATAATTGAAGCACTGTCACTTTTAGTGGGCGTGATCGGAACTTGCCGCCATGCCACAACATGCGCGGGATTAAATGTTGCGACAGTGCCGTCTTTGCGCCGCACTGAATTTCCTGATTCAAGGTAACCAAGCAGGTCGTGATACCCATCCTGACCTGGAGTTTGCAGCCGAATCGAGAGCCGTGCCCCCACGGGTCCAGGAATATGCGGAGGATCTAGAGCAGCATTAATCTCTGACAACAAGGACCCCCTTTAACCGGCTTAGTAGGCTTAACCCGCTTACCCAATAGTAGACAGTAGAATTATTAACAAGGTCTTGAACGGATTATCTAGAGAAATATGAGGACGTAAGTGACTTACATAATCGCCCAACCATGCATCGACATCAAGGACAAATCTTGCATCGAGGAGTGTCCAGTTGATTGCATCTATGAAGGTAACCGCATGCTTTACATCCAACCTGATGAGTGCGTTGATTGTGGTGCTTGCGAACCTGTATGTCCGGTTGAAGCAATTTATTATGAAGATGATGTCCCAGGCGCGTGGAAAGAGTACACAGCAGCAAACGAAGAGTTTTTCGTCGAACTCGGTTCACCTGGAGGAGCAGCAAAAGTTGGTTTAACTCCAACCGATCATCCATTAGTTAAAGCAGCACCACCCGCACAGTCAAACGAGTAATGAAACTTCCGGATTTCCCATGGGATGCCCTAGTTCCTTATAAACAAAGAGCTAGTGAACATCCAGAGGGAATCGTTGATCTCTCAATTGGAACCCCGGTAGATGCAACGCCAGAAATTATGCAAGATGCATTAGTAGCAACAAGTAATGCTCCCGGATATCCGACGACAATTGGAACACCTGAACTCCGAGACGCAATGCGTGGTTGGCTTGGCAAACGTTTAAATATTTCTGATGCCACTGATCAAAATAAATTAGATGTATTGCCAACAATTGGTTCAAAAGAATTAGTCGGGTGGCTTCCAACATTTCTTGAAGCAAGGCGAGTAATAATTCCAGAAGTTGCTTATCCCACGTATGCTGTTGGTGCGTTGGTTGCTGGTGCGGAAGTTATTCCAGTGTCACTCGATCCAGATACCTGGCCAGAGTTGAATTCTGCTGATTTGGTTTGGATTAACTCTCCATCAAATCCCACCGGGCAAGTTAGTTCACCAGAATTATTGAGAAAAATAATTTCCTGGTCTCGTTCTCGTGGCGTCACTCTGGCAAGTGATGAATGTTATTTGGATTTTGGCTGGGACGCAGACCCACAATCAATTTTGAATGTGGCCGATGGTGATTACACCGGATTACTAAGCGTTCAATCACTTTCAAAAAGCTCAAATGCAGCGGGATACCGAGCAGCATTTATTGCAGGAGACCCAAAAATAATTGGAAAGATTCGAGAGCTTCGCAAACATTTAGGAATGATGCTTCCGCTGCCGATCCAACATGCGATGACGGCGGCATTAAATGATCGCCAACATGTTGTTGGACAGCGAGATCGCTATAGCGCTCGCCGCCAAATGCTTAAATCAGCTTTAGTAGCTGTTGGTTTTCAGGTTGACCACTCCGAAGCGGGTCTCTATCTGTGGGTAACGCGCGGGAATGATTGCTGGGCAGATGTTGCTTGGATGGCAGAGCTTGGAATATTAGCTACTCCAGGAATTTTTTACGGAGAGTTGGGTGCAAAACATTTACGAGTTGCACTTACTTCGACAGATGCGCAGATATCTTCCGCAGCGAAAAGATTAATTGAAAGTAAGGCGTAGCAATTTATGAGCGCTGAAAAACGTGAGGCAATTTTACTTGTTGGTGGTCGTGGCACTCGACTAGCACCACTAACCGATGCGATTGCCAAACCAATGCTTCCAGTTGGCGGAGTTCCATTTATTGCCCACCAGATTGCGCAAGCTCAAGCTGCTGGAATCAACAGAATTGTCTTGGCAACTTCTTACTTAGCGCAAACATTTACTGAATATTTTGGCGATGGATCAGATTTTGGTGTCGAATTGATCTATGCAGTCGAAGAAAGCGCATTAGGAACTGGTGGTGCAATCCGAAATTCTGCAGAATTCCTTTCAGGTGGACCGGATGCATCAGTTGTAATTTTCAATGGAGATGTCTTGAGTGGACATGACTTATCTGGCCAAATAAAAGCCCATGAAAGTTCAAATGCAGATGTAACTTTGTATTTGACTCAAGTAAAAGACGCCCGGGCTTACGGATGCGTGCCATGCGATCAATCGGGGAGAGTCTTAGATTTTCTGGAAAAGATGGAAAACCCAGTTACTGACTTGATAAACGCCGGCTGTTATATCTTCAAACAATCCATCATTAATCAAATTCCAGCCAATCAAGTAGTTAGCGTGGAGCGAGAAACTTTTCCTAAGTTATTAAAAAGCGGAGCAAATATCCGTGGTTTTATTGATAACTCTTACTGGTTAGATGTTGGTACTCCTCAAGCATTACTAACCGCATCACGCGATTTAGCAATGGGTAAAATTCCTTCACCTGCTGTTGTAAATAAAGTTAATGATTGTGTTATCTCACCAAGTGCCAAAATAAATGCGACTGCAAAAATTTCAGGTGGAAGCACAATTGGGGATGAGGTCACCATAGAAGCTGGCGTCGAAATTATTGGATCAATAATTAGTTCCGACGTACAGATTTCTGCGAATTCGAAGATCAAGAATTCAATTTTGGGTCGCTCGGTAATAGTCGGACATTCCGCCCAAATTATTGGATCTGTTGTAGCTGACGGCGAAAAAATCGCTGAAAAGTCGATTTTGCGGCAAGAAATATCGCTTTTTTAGCAATTCAATTGCAATTTTTGACCAATCCGACTTGACGAAAGCGAGTTACACGCGTGTAATTCTCCCTAGTTGCTCACTTGCCGTGAGCAAAACGTTAAGGGGATTAGCTATGGCGCAATTGCTTCCAATGCCGGGAGATGCCAATAATGATTCAGTTGAACTAGGTTGGCAGGA
>CAYZBP010000096.1:0-3136 GCA_964476715.1 uncultured Bifidobacterium sp.
TTTGTCAGCGCCAGCTTCTTTAGCTATCATTATTTCATCTTGAATTGATGCGGTGTAAAGAATTAATGAACGCATTCCTTCAGAATATGACTTCTGAGTCATTAATGATCTGCGCACATCTGGGTGATGAATAATCGATACACGAGGGCTTGCTTTATCTGTCATTTTCGTCATATCGGGTCCTTGAATTCGCTCTTTGGAATAAGCAAGGGCTTGTTGATATCCAGCACTCAGTGTTGCAATTGCCTTTGTACCAACCATCATTCGAGCAAATTCAATTACTTTAAACATCTGCGCGATGCCTTCATGAACCTCGCCAAGCAAGTAACCAACAGCAGGTTCTTTTTCGCCGAGATTCATTTCGCAAGTTGCCGAAACATTTAGACCCATTTTGTGTTCGATGCTAGTTACATAGACACCGTTACGTTTACCAAGTTCTCCAGATTCAAGATCAAACATAAATTTTGGAATTAAGAAAAGGCTTAAACCTTTTGTACCTGGACCGCCACCTTCACGCCGCGCTAAAACAAAATGCATGATATTTTCACTCAAATCGTGGTCACCTGATGTTATGTAACGTTTAGTTCCGGTGATATGCCAAGTGCCATCGCCTTGATCGATAGCTTTGGAGCGACCAGCACCAACATCACTTCCGGCATCTGGTTCGGTGAGCATCATTGTTGCTCCCCATTCGCGATCAACCATAATCTTTGCAATTTTTTTGTCTCGCTCTGTACCAAGTGCAAATGCAACATGTGCAAAAGCAGTGCCTGATGCATAGATATGAATCGAAGGATTAGAACCTAAAACCATTTCGGCAATTGCCCAACGAAGTGAAGGTGGAATAACAGTTCCGCCTAATTCTGCTGGAGCATCAATTCGCCACCATTCGCCATCCATGTAAGCGCGGTAAGATTTTTTAAAACTTTCAGGCAACTTTGCATCTCCGGTTGCTGGATTGAAATCAACACCTAGGCGATCGCCTTCAACAAAAGATTCTGCTAAATCATTTTCCGCCATCCGTTTTACTTCATCCAACATCCCATTAGCGGTATCGCGATCGATCTCAGCAAAAGGTCCCTTTTCGAGCACCTCACCACGCCCGAGGAGGTCGAAAAGGTTAAATTGGATGTCGCGCAGATTGGATATGTAATGGCCCATGAGGGCTATATTACCCGCCAGTAACATACCTTCGCCACCGTAAGTTGAGCCTAATTTGGGCGTATTCAGGCTAATTTGGAGGCAATCCGCCTTCGCCCACCTCCCAGGCAGTTTTAAACTTCCTCGCCTACATTAGGAACATGACCGAACTGCTAATTGCCCTCGCCGCCCTCGCTTTGCTTTCCATATTTCTCGTTGGCCAATACAACAAATTAATTAGATTGAATGTTGCTGTTGATGAGTCATTTGCTCAGATTGAAGTGCAATTAAAAAGGCGCGCTGACTTAATCCCAAATTTAGTGGAAACAGTAAAGGGATACGCAACGCATGAGAATGCAACTTTCGAAAAAGTAGTTCAAGCAAGAGCCGCTGCAACTACAGCTTCTACTGTGCCAGATGTGGCAGCAGCAGATGGAATGTTGACCCAAGCTTTGCGCGGATTATTAGCCGTCGCTGAAAATTATCCAGACTTAAAAGCATCCACAAACTTTTTGTCTTTACAAGAAGAGTTAGCAACAACTGAAAATAAGGTCGGGTTCTCTCGACAATTTTATAATGAAAATGTTCGGGCACTTAATACTGCAGTTGCTACTATTCCATCAAGTTTTTTTGCTGGATTTGCGAAAGTAAGAGAACGCGAATTTTATGAAATTGATGATCCGCAAGATCGTAAGGCGCCAAAAGTTACCTTCTAATGTCAACTTTTAATTTCCGCACGCTTCAACTAGCTAATAAGCGGAAGACAATCTTTCTACTTATTTCTCTTGGGTTTTTATCTTGGCTTGTCGCTGTAGCTGCACTTTCATACTTTGGAGGTGGGGGAGCAGCAATAGTTCCGTTGGCTGTGGCATTTTCATTATTTTCGGTGTGGGGCTCTTACTACTCTTCCGACAAATTAGTGATGCGAATGACGGGCGCAAGAATTATTCAAGAAAGTGATAATCCAAAGTTATTTGGGCTAATCCAAGAAGTAACAATTGCTAGTGGATTGCCGATGCCAAAAGTTGCAATTGTTGAAGACGATGCACCAAATGCATTTGCAACAGGAAGAAATATAGATCGAGCTGTTATCGCTTTCACTACTGGTTTATTGGATGTTATGGATCGTGATCAATTGCAAGGCGTTGTTGCACACGAAATGGCACATGTTGCAAATCGCGATACTTTAGTTTCGGCGGTGGCTGCAACCTCTGCTGGTGCAATCGCCATAGTAAGTGACATGTTGATGCGAATGATGTGGTTTGGTGGCGGAAGACGTGATCGAGATAGCAATGCGAATCCGGCAACATTAGTTATCTCATTGGTTGTGTTAATTCTCGCTCCTATTGCCGCTTTGCTATTGAAATCTGCAATCTCCAGAAAAAGAGAGTCGTTAGCCGATGCAACAGCAGTGGCTTTTACTCGTAATCCAAGTGGTTTAAGGAGTGCGCTAGAAGTTCTAGCTCAGGACAACACAGTTGTTAAACAAAGATCAAATGCTGTCGCCCATATTTGGATTGAGTCACCACTTGATGGGAAGAGTGTTTCCCAAATGTTTGCATCTCATCCGCCGATACAACAACGAATTGAAACTCTGCGAAAAATGGAGGGCACATCTCTTAATTAAGAGATTTGTTGATGATAATCTCATCCGCATGATTGATTTAGCGATTAGAAATGGCTGGTTAATTGATGGAACTGGCGGACTAAGACACCGCGCAGATATCGGAATCCAAGGCGAACAAGTTGTTGAGATTGGAAGAGTTTCAACTGCGCGCATCGAGATAGATGCAACTGATCAAGTAGTTTCTCCCGGATTTATTGATCCACACAGTCATTCAGATTTTACTTTGCATGCAAATCGCGAATCTCACAGTTCTATCCGTCAGGGAGTAACCACCGAGATAGTTGGAAATTGTGGTTTTACAAATGCCCCATTAAGTGATCAATCTGCGTTGGCCACTCAAACCCGGATGCGTTCTTTTACTTATGAAGG
>CAYZBP010000097.1:0-3076 GCA_964476715.1 uncultured Bifidobacterium sp.
ATTTGCGCATATCCACTTCGTCATTCATTCCATGCATTACAGATCCAGCACCGAGAAACATGCCGGCTTTAAAAAATCCGTGTGTGAGCAAATGCATCATTGCAAATGCATAACCAGCAGGTCCTAAACCGGTAGCCAAAATCATGTAACCGATCTGAGACATAGTTGATGCTGCCAATGCTTTCTTAATGTCATCTTTGGCCATACCGATAACGGCACCAAAGAGCAGAGTCACAGCTCCAACAATTACTACTAGAAGTTGTGCTGTAGGTGCATTGTCAAAAACAAAATTTGATCGAGATATTAAATAGACGCCAGCGGTAACCATTGTTGCGGCATGGATTAATGCTGAGACTGGAGTTGGTCCAGCCATGGCATCGCCAAGCCAAGCCTGCAGTGGGAATTGCGCCGATTTACCAACGGCTGCTAGCAAGATTGCCGCACCCATTGCATTAAGAGCAGTTGAACTTGCTGAGCCACTTTCAATTCCCTTAGCAACACCATCAAAAGTTACTGACCCAAATTGCACAAATGCGATCATCACTGCAAGAGATAGACCAACATCTCCAACTCGATTAGCAACAAACGCCTTTTTCGCCGCAGTTGCATAGGTTGGCTTTTGATTCCAGAAACCTATTAATAGGTACGAGGCGAGGCCCACGCCTTCCCATCCAACATAAAGGTTCAGATATGAATCACCTAGGACTAATAGGAGCATTGCAGCAATAAAGAGGTTTAAATATGCAAAAAAACGGCGGCGGTCAATGTCGTGAGACATATATGAAATCGAGTAAATGTGAATCAGTGTTCCAACGCCAGTAATCAAAAGAACAAAGCAAATAGAAAGTTGATCAAGTAACAATGTTGCATCTACTTTAAATGATCCAACATTGATCCAAGTAAATAGGTGCTGAGTTACTCCGCGAGCTTCTTCATCTCGTCCAAGCATTTTATTTAACTCAAACAATGCCACAGCAAATGAACCGGCAGAAGCTGCGGTACCGATCAAATGTCCGATTCGATCTAAAGCGCGGCCACCAAGTAATAAAAAGGCTGAACTAAATAGTGGAATCGCAATTAAGTAAACTAAAGTGCTACTCGTTCCTGAAACCATTAGAGCCTCAACAATCTTGCATCATCAACTGAGGCGGATCGACGCGAACGATAAATCGTCACAATGATCGCAAGTCCCACAACTACTTCACACGCGGCCACGACCATGGTGAAAAAAGCAACTATTTGTCCGTCCAGAGATCCATTCATGCGAGAAAAAGTCACAAAGGCAAGATTTGCAGCATTAAGCATTAATTCAATACACATGAAAACAACAATCGCATTTCGTCTTAACAAAACACCTGCAGCCCCAAGTGAAAATAAGATGCAAGAGAGATAGATGTAATTCATCGGATTCATGATTACTTCTCCTCTCTGTCTTCATCGGATGTTTCGATAAAGTTGTAATCCGCTGGTTTCGCCAAATGGCCGCGTGCAGCGATTACATCTGAAACAGATAAATCTGAGGTCGTTCCATCAGGTAACAATGCTGGAATATCAACCGCGTTGTGACGAGCAAAAGTTCCTGGTCCAGGTAATCCAGCCGCTGGCTGCGAGGTTTGACGCACCCGCTCTTCAGACAAGGCACGTTGATCCTTCTTATCTGAATCTGGGTCGCGATGGGCTAAAACCATTGCGCCGATAGCTGCAGTAATTAGTAATGCCGAAATAACTTCAAATGCCCATACATACTGAACGAAAATCAGTCTCGCAATTCCTTCAACATTGCCTTCACCATTTGCCATCAGTAGACCAACAAATGGTCGGCCAAGATTTCCTTTTGAAACTAAAGCAATTAGCAAACTAGCTACACCAATAGCGGCAACGATTCCCAGAATTCTTTGCCCTTTAATAGTTTCAACTAATGAATCTGCCGAATCAACACCGACTAACATCAAAATAAACAGGAATAGCATCATCACTGCTCCGGTATAAACAATGATTTGCACAATTCCTAAGAATGGAGCTTCATTCAAAATATAAAAGATTGCTAAAGAGATCATTACGGCAGCAAGTAAAAGTGCCGAGTGAACGGCTTTTTTAACTAAAAGCATTCCTACTGCGCACAGCACCGTGATCGGGGCTAATACATAGAATAAAACCGCTTCGGCATTCGAGGTTTGATCTTGAACAATTGCCGCAATGTTCATTGATTCACCTGGCCGTTATTTTTTTGAGATGGGTGTGAAGATTTAACTTTCCCATGATAATAATCTTGATCATCTGTACCAGGATAATAAGGATGAGGTGCTTCGATCATTCCAGGTTGCAGTGGTGCCAATAGGTCAGACTTTTCAAAAATCAATTTAGCGCGATCATCATCTGCTAATTCATATTCATTTGTCATAGTGAGTGCTCGAGTAGGACATGCTTCAATGCAGAGACCACAGAAAATGCAACGTAGGTAATTTATTTGATAGACAGCGCCAAAACGCTCACCTGGTGAATAGCGCAGTTCATCTGTGTTGTGTCCGCCTTCAACCAAAATCGCATCTGCTGGGCAAGCCCATGCGCACAATTCGCAGCCGATGCATTTTTCTAACCCATCAGGATGGCGATTTAATTGATGTCGACCATGAAAACGAGGCGCTGTTGGCTCTTTAACTTCAGGGTATTGCACCGTGTTCACTTTTCTAAACATCATTGCAAAAGTAACCCAAAAGCCCTTTAACTGAGTTAAGAATGGTTTTGCGATTTCATTTCCAATCGAAACATCTGTGTACTCGACTGAAGAAAGATCTTTTTTCTTCTCTATTTCACTCATGGATGACCCTTTCTTGCCCTGCTTTTGGCACAGAAATAGTTGAAATATCCATTGGCAGTTTAGGGATTGGGAATGATGGTGCGGCCGGCGCCGGACGTGAAATTTCCGTTTCAGTGCGATTCTTTACTGCGCGCTCCCAAAGCGTGCTGGCAAATAAGTAGAGCAAAATTACTCCGCCTGCGAAAGCAATTATCACAGAACGAGAAGTTCCTTGATTTGAGAAATAACGCAAAAGTGCCACAACCATAATCCAAACAA
>CAYZBP010000098.1:0-3075 GCA_964476715.1 uncultured Bifidobacterium sp.
GATTAGCTTTCGCACTTTTGCCAACCCTTCTACTGAGCTCTCCAGCACTTGGTGATGAAACCGAGCCAACTCAACTTTCAAATAATGCAACTTCATCTTCCACCATCCCCGCACCTGCAAATTTAAATGCCGAACCAGAACAAACCAGCCAATTAGTTCAGCCAGCCCAGCCAACAGATTCCACCACTTCGCCCGGCCAATCTGGCTCGACTGACTCGACTCCGGTTGCGGCAGAAGCGCTCTCGACCCCCACAGTTTGGATCTCCACAAAAGTACCCACCTCCAGTCGGGTCACACCTTCCACTATCGCTGGGGCGATCAGCACTCTGAAATTGGTGGAGAAGGCCAAAACCCCTAAAGGCGCCCGAACAGTCGGGAAGGCGATGGCTAAATCTAAATATGGCTGGGGAGATAAGCAGTACACCTGCCTTAACACTCTTTGGACCAAGGAAAGCAGATGGAATTACCGCTCGCGAAACAAAGTTACTGGAGCGCACGGAATCCCGCAGGCATATCCGGCAACTAAGTACGAATCGATTGGATCAGATTGGCGCACCAATCCAATCACTCAAATGACTTGGGGATTGAAATACATCAAGGTCCGTTACCAAACACCTTGTAAAGCGTTGAGTACTTTTTATCGCATAAATATGTATTAAGAAATTAACTTTTGTAACTTATCAATCCAGGTTTATTCGGGACGTTTCCCAATCGCAACAGTTGTTTGACGTTCTGCAAAAAAATCATTTCCTTTGTCATCCACAACAATGAATGCCGGAAAATCTGCGATCTCTATTTTCCAAATAGCTTCCATGCCTAATTCTTCATAATCAAGAACTTCAACTTTCTTGATGCAATCTTGGGCCAACCTTGCAGCCGGACCCCCAATTGATCCCAGATAAAATCCACCATAAGTTTTACAAGCATTTGTAACAGCAGATGATCGGTTGCCTTTTGCCAACATAATCATTGACCCACCAGCTGCTTGGAATTGGGAAACATATGAATCCATGCGACCTGCAGTAGTAGGACCAAAAGAGCCTGATGCAAAACCTTCAGGAGTCTTTGCCGGACCTGCGTAATAGACCGCATTATTAAGCATGTAATCAGGAAGTGGTTTGCCGTCATCAAGCAAAGCTTTTAATTTTGCATGTGCCAAATCTCGCGCGACAACCAAAGTTCCGGTTAATGAAAGTCGAGTTTTAACTGGATATTTTGAAAGTTCAGCAAGGACTTCTTTCATTGGACGGTCTAGATTGATTTTTACTACATCGTCATCAAGATGTTGGTCAGTTGTTTCTGGCAAAAACCTGGCTGGATCGCGTTCTAATTTCTCAATAAAAATGCCCTCTTTAGTAATTTTCGCCAACGCTTGGCGATCTGCAGAGCAGGAAACTGCGATTGCGATTGGAAGAGATGCTCCGTGACGAGGCAAACGCAAGACTCTGACATCGTGGCAGAAGTACTTGCCGCCAAATTGGGCACCAATGCCGATTCTGGTTGTGAGATCTAGAACTTGAGCTTCTAATTCAATATCTCTAAAGGCATGTCCAGTTTTGGCATCACCTTGCAATGGAAGTGAATCTAAATATTTTGTACTTGCTAATTTTGCCGTTTTCACAGTGTGCTCAGCACTTGTTCCACCAATAACAATTGCTAAATGGTACGGAGGACAAGCAGAGGTTCCAAGAGAAACCAATTTATCTTCTAGCCAACTCATAAATGATGTTGGATTTAGAATTGCCTTCGTCTCCTGATACAAAAATGTTTTGTTAGCACTTCCTCCACCTTTTGCAATGAAAAGAAGTTGGTACTCATCTGGGTGCAATGTGTCTGCACCAATTTCAATCTGTGCAGGTAAATTTGAACCAGTGTTTTTCTCTTCCCAAACTGTGACTGGTGCCATTTGAGAATAACGCAAATTTAATTTTGTATATGCATTGAATACTCCGCGAGAGATTGAAATCTCATCCCGTTCAGTTGTTAAAACCTGCTGACCTTTCTTTCCCATCACAAGGGCTGTTCCAGTGTCTTGGCACATGGGCAAAATTCCACCTGCAGAGATGTTTGCATTTTTTAACAAGTCCAAAGCAACAAATCGATCATTAGCGGATGCATCTTTATCATCAATAATGTTTCGTAGTTGTTGTAAGTGAGCCGGACGTAAATAATGGTTTATGTCGTGAATAGCTTCTTCGGTGAGTTTTGTAATTGCCTCTGCAGAAACTGTAATAAAGGTGCGACCCGCGGCTTCAACAACTTCAACGCCCTCATTACCTAGAAAGCGGTATTGCGTTTCATCTGGCCCAATTGGCAGCAGGTCTGAGTAGTTAAATTCTGGAGCCATGTGCTCAAGAATACGCTCTTTTTTGCAGCCTCACCTGCTGCTAATTACTCGCCTCATCTAATCTTTTCTTGGCTGTTTCGAGCCAGGTGTTACAGATTTTCGCTAGCTGTTCGCCACGTTCCCATAAAGCGAGTGATTCCTCTAATGAGGTGCCACCGGCTTCAAGTTCGGCAACGACCTTCGCAAGTTCGTCTCGAGCAGCCTCATAACTCAATTCTTTTGCAACTTTCTTCTCCGCCATTACTTCCCTTTCTCTTTCTTTTTTTGAATTACCGCTTTAGCCGAAATCTCACTAGTTATCTGTGCTCCAATTTCACCTTTTGCTAAACGAAGTTGCACTAACTCGCCAACTTTCACGTCACGCGGATTACGTACCAAATCCCCATTACTCTTTTGAACAACTGCGTAACCTCTATCAAGAGTTGATTGGGGTGATAGAGAGCGAACTCGAGCGCGCACTTCTTTAAGTTCAGTCCGAGCCTCTTGCAAAATCGCTTTAAAAGATTTTCGAGAGCGATTTAATAATTGAATGGTGACTTCAGCCCTCGAAGTAATCAATACTTGGGGATCCTTCAATACTGGCCGTGAAGTGAGAGCTGAAATCTTTTGAATTTCTAAATCAATTATTGATTTAATCCGCTTGTTTAATCTTTGAGTCAAAAGATGAGTACGTTCAACCTCTTCATCAATACTAGGTACAACTTTTTTAGCAGCATCAGTAGGAGTTG
>CAYZBP010000099.1:0-3072 GCA_964476715.1 uncultured Bifidobacterium sp.
CTTGTAGAAAGGAATTGATGGACGTAATCATCGGCGCCACCATTTCGATTATCGGTACCTTTCTTTTTAATCTCTGGCTCTCATCCAGGGCTGAATCCAAGCGTTGGGATGCGGATCGGTTAAGGGCACTCACTGATGCCCGTATAGATTTTCAACGTGCATTAGGAGCAATTGAAGCGTTGGCAGCGAAGAATTTTGAAGTCACGCAACCTAGAAAACGTCCTCAAATTATCGAACGCGCTATAGATAAGGCGTGGTACTCACTAGAAGAATTAGCCATTCTATTTCCCCGTGCTGAAGTCGACACAAAAGCTCTGCAACAATCTTTGGTTGAACGTTTGGAATTTGCCTTTGATTCCCTAGAGAAAACAAATTCATACGAACACTTCAAAACAAATCTCAAGCCTGATGAAAAATCTATCCGCGAGATTCAAGACCGTGTTCTACAACAGTGCCAAGAAATCGTTGGTATTAAATAAACTCCAAAAATCGCAATTGACTCGATCCCGACTCGCACCACCCTCTGATCTGCTCTTATCTATTAAAAGCAATAAGTAACCCATTGAGCATAATTAGAACTTAAGGTAATTGACTTTAATTATTAAGTTTCTGTTTAGCAAGTATCAACTTTCGTGCGAATTACTGTGCTTCAATCAAAGGAGCGTCACATGCGAAAGTATCTGTCTATAGTAATTTCTCTTGGACTAATCTTTTCTTATTCAGGTGGTCAAGCATTAGCTGCTGAAAAGAAAGTTACAGTTCAAAAAAAGAGCACCGCAAAGGTTAAAAAAGCTAGCCCCTCTTCGAAACCCAAATCAGCACCACCTCAATCGACGACACCTGCCAGTTCAGAGCCAAATACCCCCGTGAAGTTAACGTTGATTCACAATAATGATGGGGAATCTTCATTACTTGCAGATTCCCAATATAAAGTCGAAACTCAAACACTAGTTGCTGGAGGCGCAGCCGCATTTGCCACAGTTTTCGACAGGGAAGTCAAAGAAGCTCGAACCCGCGGCAATGCCGTACTTTCTGTTTATGCAGGAGATTCCTTTCTAGCGAGTAAAAATATTATTTGTAGCGAACCGGCTGTTGCTAACTCTAAAAAACCTGTACTAGATGCAGTCGCTCAAGCTCAAATGCCATACGACCTTCACGTTCTTGGTAATCATGAGTTTGATTATGGAACTCAATTTTTAGCTAGGTACATCAATGCATTTGGTGAAAACGGAAGATCTACACATCCATTTTTGTCGGGAAATCTTAATTTTAAAAATAATACAGATTTAAGTGGATTGTTTGGAGCAGAAACTTTATCTCTTGGTGAGATTAAGACCGGGAAAGTTATTGGATCCTCTTATATTCACACTGATGCAGTGACAAAACACAAATTTGGAGTAGTTTCAGCAGTTACTTGGACTTTACGCACTATATCTAGCCCGGGAACTGTAGAACTAACTTCAAATGATTTACAGACGACAGCTAAAGTTGTCCAGGCACAGATTGACTTATTGCAGAAAAAAGGAATTAACAAAATTATTTTAGTAAGTCATTTACAGGCTGCGTCTAATGATCGTGATTTAGTAGATCTACTTAAAGGAGTAGATCTGGCAGTAGCTGGTGGTGGTGACGAATTGCTTCAATCACCTACTATCGCAAATGACTTAGAACTCATACCAGGGGAATCTGCGCCTGTCGGGGTTTATCCAACTTCACTCATAGATGCAGAAGGTAAATTTGTACCGCTAGTTACCACTAGTGGAAATTACAAGTACCTAGGCAGAATAGATGTAAATTTTGATGGGAATGGCAAGATGTTGTCTTTCGACTCTACTTCTTCTTATCCGCGTAGAGTTGTTCCAGAAAGTAGCATTTCAAAAACCTTAAAGATTACTGATGCCGTTTTGCCTAACCAAAAAATTGTCGATTTAGTGGAGAAGCCGCTGCAATCATGTTTAAGCCAATTCACTTCTGCTATTGCAAGAAGTGAAGTTGTTTTTAACACCGACAGAGGCAGTGCTACAGTGCTTGGAGTTAGAACAGCAGAAACAAATGGTGGAAATTTGGTTGCTGACGCTTTTGCTTCCTCCTACAAAAATCGCTCAGAGAAGGCTGGACTTCCGAAAGCATCTGAGGCAACTCCCCTGATAGCAATTCAAAATGGCGGTGGTATCAGACAAAACCCAGCAATCAACTTGCCGGTTGATGGAAAGGTAGGGGCTATCACTCGTGGAAACACTTTTGATCTTTTACCATTCAGCAACACTCTTGTTGCAGTCACAGATGTAACACCACTGCAACTTAAATCCATTTTCGAACGTTCATGTTCCATCTCTACAGCAGGTGGAGGTCAGTTTTTACAGACCTCTGGATTGCAAGTAGTGTGTTTGAGAAATGGAACAGCACAAGTGGTTTCTAATCCTGCAACTGGTGCAACTACCGGACAGATCACGACTGAAGGTGAGCGAGTAAAATCAATCACTTTGAGTGATGGAAGAAAGTTAATTGACGCTGGAAAAGTTGTAGCTGGAGCCCCTTCAGTCACAATTGTCACCAATAATTTCACTGCAGATGGAGGGGACAACTTCCCAACCCTCGCTGCCTTGAAAAAATCGGCCTTCGGAATATCTTATGAAGAAGCGCTTTATGAATACCTTCTAAGTTTTACTGCCGGGTCTAGTGGTTTACCTACTATCCCAGCGAGTGATAAACGGTATAGCGCTTTGACAGGTGAAAAGAGATTTACCTGGGAATAACACATAAGTTAGATTGAAGCACGTGCAATGAACCTTGGGCGTAAAATCCCAAGGTTCATTTTTCTCTCACAATCCATACATCCTAAGTTCGAGCCCGACCCGCCTCACAAGGGTTGAACCAAGATTGATCTACAAGTTGGACAATTAGGTTATCTTTACTAGATGTCTTTAGCATTGATCTTATCGCTAGCGCTAATCGGATTTCTGACTGGATTTTCAAAGACTTCAATTGGTGGGATTGGATTAGTAAACGCAGCACATTTAGCAACTATTCTGCCAGCGAAAGAATCTATGGGAGTAATGTTAATTCTTTTGA
>CAYZBP010000100.1:0-3000 GCA_964476715.1 uncultured Bifidobacterium sp.
GAGGCGTTTCACCTTCGCGATTTTCCTTAATTGGTAAAATTAAAATAGAACCTACAAAGTAAAGTATTCCGATTACTAAAAATGTTACTTTGCTTCCGGCTAGCGCAATCAGAGCGCCACCAACACCTGGTCCGACTATTGCTGTTAAACGAATTGAGATACTTCGAAACGCATTTCCCATCGGCAATTTATCTTCGGGCAAAATGCTCGGAAGGATCGCACCAGAGGCCGGAAAAATAAATGCTTCACCTGCACCCATAATGAAAAGAATTACTCCAAAAAACCAAAGTGGAGCATCGGTTGAAAAAACAATTACTAACGAGAGAACTCCGCGCAAAAAATCTGCCCAGAACATAACTTTTTTACGAGATAAGCGATCAGTTAAAACTCCAGCAAGTAAAGAAAAGGAAACAGATGAAGCAAGTCTGGCTGCCAGAATTAAACCCAATGTTCCAGCTTTTCCACCAGCATCTAGAACTGCAATTGCCAAGGCAACCGGAAATGCGGCTGCAGCAAGATTTACAAATAAACCCGAGAGCCAGAGAGTGCGAAAATCTGGGTAAGAAAAAAGCGACAGGGTGGAAGAACTTTCCTGACTCTTTTCACTACTCATTTTTATTTCGGGGCGCCAGCTTTGCGAGATGCTAGAACCTGATCGATTAGACCCCATTCAACTGCCTCAGCCGCAGTAAGAATCTTGTCGCGATCAATATCTTTTGCAATCTGGTCAACAGAGCGAGATGAATGCTTTGCCAACATGGTCTCGAGCAATCCACGCATTCTCATTATTTCAGCTGCTTGGATTTCAATATCGGAACCCTGTCCCCCGCCTTCACTTGAAGGTTGATGTAACAAGATTCGTGAATTTTCTAGGGCATAACGCTTACCTTTTGTTCCACCGGTAAGAATGATTGCTGCTGCAGATGCTGCTTGTCCAAGACAGATTGTCATGATGTCTGGGCGTACAAATTGCATCGTGTCATAGATTGCAGTCAATGCTGTGAATGACCCACCAGGTGAATTTATGTAAAGCATGATGTCACGATCTGGATCCATTGATTCAAGAGTTAGCAATTGCGCCATAACATCGTTGGCAACTGTGTCATCAATAGGTGTTCCGATAAAAATGATCCGCTCTTCAAATAACTTTGTGTATGGATCCATGCGCTTGTATCCATATGAAGTTTTTTCTTCAATTACTGGAAGCACATAACGACTGGTTATCTGGCCGATATTTTCTTGCATCTGATTGCTTCCCTTCGATTCAAAATTACTATTCATCAGGCGGTTCCACCATTTCCAGAAACTTGATTAGCAGAGCGGACCACGTGATCTACAAAGCCATACTCTTTTGCTGCTTCTGCGGTAAACCAACGATCGCGATCAGAATCAGCTTGAATAGTTTCAGCTTTTTGTCCAGTGTGTTCAGCAATTAAATCTGCCAAAGTTTTTTTGGTGTAAGCCATTTGTTCTGCTTGAATTTTAATATCGCTTGCAGTTCCACCGATGCCACCAGAAGGTTGGTGCATCATGATGCGTGCATGTGGAAGTGCATAACGTTTTCCAGGTGCGCCTGCACAAAGTAGGAACTGACCCATTGATGCAGCAAGTCCCATCGCAACTGTTGCAACATCATTCTTGATGTATTGCATGGTGTCGTAAATTGCCATACCTGCTGTTACAGAACCACCAGGTGAGTTGATGTAAAGATAAATATCTTTTTCGGAATCTTCGGCAGATAGCAACAACATCTGAGCTGCGATCGCATTGGCCATTGAATCTTCGACTACCGAACCAAGGAAGATGATTCGCTCACGAAGTAAGCGTTGGTAGACCTCGTCATCTAATCCGCCACCACTTGAACGGCTAGCGTTTGAGATCTGGCTATCGGGAGTAATAATTCCCACAAAATCCTCCTGCAGTTATTGAGTACCTGAACGTTATATCTACCTTAACAATCGGCGCAGGTTTTTACTTCCGCACCCATTGTTTATGAACTCAAAACCACCCAAAAACGAGCGGATATCGAGGGATGTTCGCTCTGAGCGCAAGCAAGGATTAATTCTCGGCAGGTGCGCTTTCGATGGCTGCTGGCGGACGAAGGGCTTCAAGATCTACCACTTTGCCTTTGGTATCAACCACTTTGCACTGTTCAAGAATCACTGCCAACGCTTTGGTGCGCGCTACATCGGCCACTAATGATGAGATCTGACCGGCTTGGGCAACTTCTTGCGCAAACTGCTCAGGTGGCATTCCATAACGCATCGCTGAGCGAATAATGAATTCAGTTAACTCTGCTTCTGAAACATCAACTTTCTCTGCATCAACAATTGAATCAAGTAAGAAATTATTTGTTAAAGATTTGCGCACATCTGATTCAACTTCAACACGGTGTGCTGCATCCTCTAAACGTCCTTCTGGCTCTAAGTGAGCATGCACTTCTGCTTCAATGTATTTTTCTGGCAGAGGAACATTTGTATTCTCTAATAAGTACTCAAGTAACTTGTCACGGGCTTGTGTTCCTTGCTCAAGAGATTTCAAACGCTCTAAACGAGATTTAACATCGTCGCGAAGTTGAGCAAGTGTGTCGAACTCACTTGCAAGTTCGGCAAATGAATCATCAAGTGGCGGAAGTTCGCGATGTTTAACGGAATTCAATTTAACTTCGACATCGGCTAGTTGACCAACTTCAGTTCCGTAAAGTTCTGATTTAAAAATCTTGCTCTCTGTTGCATTTAATCCAACAAGAGCCGCATCAAGCCCCGGAATCATTCGATCTGTTCCGACTTCGTAAGAAAGATTATTTGCACTGCCGCCATCTACTTCTTTTCCATCAATGCGGGCAATTAAATCGATTGAAACAAAATCGCCACTCTCAACTGTTTTTTCTACAGTTGTCAGAGTTCCGAAACGGATACGAAGAGCATCTACTTGCTCATCAATATCTTTTTCAGAAACTTCAACAGGATCAACAGTTAATTTAATTCCTTCAAGAGAAGG
>CAYZBP010000101.1:0-2968 GCA_964476715.1 uncultured Bifidobacterium sp.
CCTCGTACTAAATCATCCGAGAAGCGTTCCCGCACAACCTGACCAATAGGTTGTTCGCAAATCTCATTCCATAGAAGGTCATTCCCCAATTTGCTCTTTAGGTTTTTCACCGATGGAAGTGGTTGTAGCAAAGTTGGGGCAATCACTTTGGCAATAGATTCGACTTCACTGTAAAACTTTTTCCATGCTAAAAACTCGTGATTAGATCCGATGAGTTTGTTGAAGGATTGTTCGGAGAGATCTCCAACATTTCGCTCAACAAGTAATCCGCAATCTTCACCATTCCGCAAATCTGGTGAGTAAGAGGAGATCTCTCTGGATTTTGTCGTGAATTTGATCCCTAAATCTTTAACAATTTTATCTGGGAGCAGGGAAACCAAATATGAGTATCTCGACAACCGCACATCATGCTCTGGAAACGCTTGATAACTAATTGATGCACCGCCAAGATGATCAGAGCCTTCAATTAGAAGGACTGATTTTCCAGCTTTCGCAAGATATGAAGCTGAAATAAGTCCGTTGTGGCCACCGCCAACAACAATTACGTCATAAATCATGGCTAGAGGAGAGATTTAATTCCGGAAAATGCACTTTGCAAAATTTCAGACGAAGTTCCAAAATTTAATCGAACAAATCCTTTGCCGGGATCCCCAAAAGGTAAGCCACTATTTACCGCAATTTTTGCCCGCTCTAAAATCACAGCGGCTGGATCTTCGCCTAAATCTGTGTCTCTAAAATCAATCCATGACAAGTAACTATTGTGTGGATTGCTAACTTTAAGTGGAGTACCACTAACTAACTCATCAATAAGTTTTTTGTTTATCTCCAAACGGGCAATTACTGAATCTAGCCATTCATCTGAATCGTTAAAAGCAGCCACCATTCCAAAGGCCCCTGTAATTGATGCGCGATGATGAATACCCATAGCCAAAGGCGCTAGCGCTTCGCGCAACTTTTCACTTTGTGTATAGAAGAATCCACACTTCAGTCCAGCTAAGTTCCAAGATTTACTTGCTGAAGTAACGGTAATTCCTACTTCTCGGGCGGTATCACTTACAGTTAAGAAAGGAACAAATTTTCCTGTAGTAAAAGTAAGTGGCGCATGAATTTCATCACTCATAACAATTACATTATGAGATTTTGCTAGGTCGGCAAGTTTAGAGAGATCTTCCTTTTCGTAAATCAAGCCAAGTGGATTATGTGGGCTAGACATTAGAAAAAATTTTGCACCACTAGCAAATGCTTTTTCAATCGCTGCAAAATCTAAACGCCAACTTCCATTTTCTTCGATTAATGGGCGTTCATCCACTTCCATGTGGACTTCTTTAATCCAATATGCAAAAGCTGGATAAACGGGAGTGGTTATAACAACGCGATCCCCTGGTTTACCTAGCAATCTTAGAATTTCAACAATCACTACACCCACATCAGTGCCTAAGTGCACATGCTCAGGTTCTAATGTCCAATTCCATCTGCGCTTTGCAAAGGATGCAAATGCTTCTGG
This sequence comes from uncultured Bifidobacterium sp., assembly GCA_964476715.1. Classification (GTDB taxonomy): domain Bacteria; phylum Actinomycetota; class Actinomycetes; order Nanopelagicales; family Nanopelagicaceae; genus UBA3012. The sequence goes on from CAYZBP010000101.1 coordinate 1,505, forward strand.
AAGTTCTGGTACCGAAGCCAAATAGCCTAAATCTGATCTATCTACTAAATCATGAAGTACCTTTTTAATTGAATCTGAGATTTGAAAATCCATTTCAGCAACTGGCAATGGAAGTACATCCGCTGGAAACGCCCGCCACTTAGCACTTTTGCGTTTGCGAAGTTGGGCCAGCGAATCTGCCTCAATTGGTTTCATTTGACTGATGGTACTCGATGAACTTTATGTTGAGCCGCTTGTGCAAGTGGTCGTACTATCATCGAATCTATATTGAAGTGATGTGGAAGCATCACACTCCACCTGACCGCTTCTGCAATATCTTCGGCTGTTAAAGCCTCTACGCCTTCGTAAATCTTGGCAACTCGTTCTGCATCGCCACCATATCGCACCATGCCAAATTCATCAGTCTTGACCATACCTGGCGCAATCTCAGTAATCCGAATTGGCTCTCCACTCAATTCAAGTCGCAACGTTCTAGCGAGTGCTGTTTCGCCGGCTTTAGCGGATGTATAACTTCCACCGTTTTCATAAACAATGTGTCCCGCAGTTGATGAAATGATCACAATATGTCCGCGTCCAAAACTTTTCATTATTGGAGTGATTGCGGCAACCATTCGAACCGATCCAACAACATTTACTTCATAAGTCTTCATCCAAAGCTCTGGGTCTGCATCTGTAACCGCTAGAGCATCAAAAGCTCCTCCTGCATTTGAGACAAGTATTGAAACTGGTTTTCCTTTTAAATGAGCCGTTAATCCCTCAATGCTTTTTTGGTCAGTGACATCCAAAATAAATGGCTCAATATTTGAATCTTCTTTGGCTAGTTCGGCTAAACGATCTTCACGGCGAGCAGCCGCGATAACGTGATAACCATTTTTTGCGAGCAAACGTGCCGTTGCTGCGCCGATACCACTACTTGCTCCTGTAACAACTGCATACTCTTTAACTGACATTTATTACTCCTCTTCAGATTTAATTGCGCTTAGAAGTTACGCCAAGGCTGATGAGGGTCGTGACCCCCAAAGATGCTGCGATTACGCCAAGACTTACCGCTAGTGAGACTTCAGGAATGTGCACTCCTAAAATGTCATGAACTCCAATTCCATGGAGAGCCTCGATAATCAATTTCACTCCGATAAATCCGAGAATTATGGACAACCCTTTAGATAAGTAAATTAATCTATTTAGGAAGTCTCCAAGTAGGAAATAAAGTTGACGTAATCCCATTAATGCAAATGCATTTGCGGTAAAGACAATGTAAGGATCTTTGGTCAAGCCAAAAATAGCTGGAATTGAATCAAGGGCAAATAACAAATCTGTGGTCCCTACTGCAACTAGGGCAATTGTAAAAGTCGACGCTCCTCTTTGTCTCAGAGCTGTGATTAATTTATTTTCTTTCCATTGCTCTTCGTCATTTCCGGCTTTTTCTGTTGCTAAATGCCATGCTGTATAAAGCAGGAAGACACC
>CAYZBP010000102.1:0-2926 GCA_964476715.1 uncultured Bifidobacterium sp.
CGGGACTCGTAGAAGCCATCGAAATCTCCTAGTGTTGGGCTATCAGAGTACGACTCAGTAGGGGGATAGATGAAACCGCCGGCCAGTGATTCCGCTCACTCAGGTATTAAGGGTACAAAAAGTACAAATAAAGAGGTCTACGACCTTGATCGCGCACATGTATTTCACTCATGGTCAGCGCAAGGGGCGATAACTCCCCTACCTATTGCTGGTGGCTTAGGGTCATATTTTTGGGATTTTGATGGCAATCGCTTCCTAGATTTTTCTAGCCAATTAGTTTTTACAAATATCGGGCATCAACACCCGAAAGTAATTGCTGGCATTAAAAAGCAGGCAGATTTATTAGCAACCATTGCTCCGCAACATGCAAATGAAACCAGAAGTATTGCTGCACAAAAAATAGTTGCACATGCTGAAAGTCATTTAAATAAAGTTTTCTTCACCAACGGTGGAGCTGATGCAGTAGAGAATGCAATTCGAATGGCTCGAATTCACACTTCGCGACACAAAGTTCTTTCACACTATCGTTCTTATCACGGCAATACTGGCGCGGCGATTTCTGCGACTGGAGATCCACGCCGCTTCCCAAATGAATTTGCATATGGGCATGTACATTTTTGGGGACCTTATTTATACCGCTCTGCATTTTGGGCAAATAGTGAAGAACAAGAATGTGCACGTGCGTTAGAACACCTTGAACAGACAATAATTTTTGAGGGGCCAAATACGATCGCGGCGATTTTGATTGAATCTGTTGTTGGGACAAATGGAATTTTAGTTCCGCCAAAAGGTTATCTTGAAGGAGTTCGTGCCCTTTGCGATAAATATGGAATTATGTGGATCGCCGATGAAGTCATGGCTGGTTTCGGAAGAACTGGCAAATGGTTTGCCTATCAACATTCCACCGCAGCCCCAGATTTAATTGTTTTTGCTAAAGGCGTCAACTCAGGTTACATCCCACTAGGTGGAGTAATCATCTCTGATGGTATTGCTGCAACTTTTGATCAAAGAGTTTTCCCTGGTGGATTGACTTATTCTGGTCATCCGATTGCATGCGCGGCTGCAGTTGCCGCAATAGATGCAATGGAAGAAGAGGGAATCATCGAGCACTCACTCGACATTGGTGAAAAAGTAATTGGTCCTGGACTTCGCAAATTATCCGAAAAACATAAATTGATTGGCGATATCCGCGGAGTTGGAACCTTTTGGGGAATGGACCTTGTAACAGATCGTGCCACTCGTGCTCCTCTTGCACCATATGGTGGAACAAGCCCAGCAATGGGTGAACTTGTTGCTGCTTGCAAATCTCGCGGACTATTTCCGTTTGTGCATTTCAATCGGATGCATATCGTTCCACCGTGCACAATAACAGCCGATGAATTACAAGAAGGTTTTGCAATTTTAGATCAAGCATTTACTGAGGTTGGAAAGTATTACACCGGAAATTAAGAGTTTATGGCTCGCAATAACTTGGTGAGATGCTTATCAAAAATTGCACTAACTTCACGACTTCCTGCGGTGCCGAGAGTTTGAATTGGTTTTCCAAAACTTTCGGCTTGTTGAAATGCGATTCGCTCTGGAATCGGTGGAGTTAACACTTGTTTCTTAAAGATTGATCCTAATTCTTTGATTCTGAAATCATGTTCTTCCGCGACACTTTTAACTCGGTTTGGAAGTACACCAAGTAACTTCAACTTCTTATTATGTGATTTTCGAATTTCTTCAATTTCATCAGCGGCACGCTCGGCACCTTGTAAACCAAAGTATGTTGGCGTTGCAACGATAATTGCCAGATCACTTGCAGCAAGTGCATCTCTGGTTAATGTTCCAAGTGATGGTGGGCAGTCAATTAAAACTAAATCGTATCCATCTAGTTTTTCTAATGCACGAGCAAGACGTGGCTTAAATGCTGCTGCGCTTTTAAATGCGTCATGTTGAATTAACTGGGGAGAGGAAGCAATTACATCAACTTCACCAGGTGCAACTTCCCAAGCGCAAGCCGTTAATGAGTTGTGTAAATTAGCAAGAGTTGGATTCGCTAATAAATCTGCTGCAGTCGCAGTTGGTTCTTCGGCGGCAAGAATTAAAGTGGCATTTCCTTGTGGATCAAGGTCAATTACGAGAGTCGCTAGTCCGCGGACAGTTGCTGCTCCGGCAAGTCCTAACGTGACAGAGGTTTTTCCGACCCCACCTTTTAAACTCAGGACACTTACGACAGGTACTTTGCTCATGAGCGCAATCCTCTCCTAATTGACCCATTTGGATCAACCGGAAAGCCTGTAAATTGTGCGTTTAAACAGTCCCGTAAAGCCGATCGCCTGCGTCACCGAGGCCCGGAACTATGTACCCATGTTCATTTAACCGCTCATCGAGGGAGCCCATAACAACCGTTACTGGGGCACCATCCAGTGCTTTTTCAAGTGCAGCTACTCCTTCAGGGGCGGCCAGGATGCAGATGATTGTGATGTCAGTTGCACCTTTATCCAACAAAAATCTAGTTGCCGCAATCAGAGTTCCGCCAGTAGCAAGCATTGGATCAAGGATGTAGCACTGCCTACCTGTTAAATCCTCTGGCAAGCGGTTTGCATATGTTGATGCTTGCAAAGTTTTTTCATCTCGCACCATTCCGAGAAAACCAACTTCAGCAGATGGAATCAACCGAGTCATGCCTTCAAGCATTCCCAATCCGGCGCGCAAAATCGGAACCACAATTGGGCGAGGTTTTGATAAATGAGCACCAACTGTTGTAGCAACTGGAGTTTCTATTGTTACTTTGTCAGTACGGATATCACGGGTTGCTTCATAAGCTAAAAGCGTTACTAACTCTTCGGTTAAGTATCTAAAAGTTGGAGAATCTGTTTTTTTATCGCGTAGAAGTGTTAATTTATGAGTAATCAGTGGATGATTGGCTACATGAACTCGCATG
>CAYZBP010000103.1:0-2122 GCA_964476715.1 uncultured Bifidobacterium sp.
TTTGTAAACAGTTAGGGGAGAAGTAATGGCGTTGTGGGGAGGCAGATTCGCGGATGCTCCGTCTGATGCACTTGCTGCGCTTTCTCGTAGCGTGCATTTTGATTGGAGATTAGCTCCATATGACCTTGATAGCAGTCAAGTGCATTTAACAAATCTACTGAATTCAAAAATAGTTTCGCAAAGTGATTTTGAGAAAATTAAAGCAGCGATCAATTCATTAAGATCGGATGTTATTTCTGGAAAAGCATTACCTAATGGCGATGATGAAGATGTGCATTCAGCGTTAGAGCGGATTTTGAGTGAACGAATTGGCGAATTAGGAAGTTCTTTGCGCGCGGGCCGATCTCGTAATGATCAGATTGCAACAGATTTACGTCTTTACCTAAGAGATGTTGGTGTGGGGCTGGCGCAACTACTTTTAGATTTAGAGAAAGCATTGGCAAAACTCGCGGCCGATTATTCCGACGCGCCGGCGCCAGGCTTCACTCATTTACAACATGCTCAACCAGTAATTTTTGGTCATGAGTTGGCTAAACATGCACATGCACTTTCACGAGATATCGAGAGATTGCAGCAGTGGTGGGAACGCACCGGAGTAAGTCCACTGGGAGCCGGAGCCCTATCTGGTTCAGCGCTATCAACTGATCCAGTATTAAGCGCTCATACTCTTGGATTTCATAGTTCTGCCGAAAATAGTATTGATGCAGTTCGTGATCGCGATTTCGCTGCAGAATTTTTATTTATTGCTGCATTGATCGGTGTGCACCTTTCTCAAATTGGAGAAGAGTGGACAATCTGGGCGACCACAGAGTTCGGCTGGGCAAAATTAAATGATGCTTACTCGACTGGTTCATCAATAATGCCGCAAAAGAAAAATCCAGACATTGCTGAATTAGCTCGTGGAAAATCCGGAAGATTAATTGGCGATTTAACTGGGTTGTTAGTTACCTTAAAAGGTTTGCCATTTGCATACAACCGAGATCTCCAAGAAGACAAAGAGCCAGTTTTTGATGCAGTAGATACTTTGGAGATCTTGTTGCCGGCTTTAACTGGAATGGTTTCAACCACAATTTTCGACCGCGAAAAAATGGCAATTGGTGCACCACTTGGCTTTTCACTTGCTACAGAGATCGCAGATTTTCTGGCAAAAGCAGGGGTTGTCTTTGCACAAGCTCATGAAGTTGCCGGGAAAGCGGTGGCTCTTTGTGAAAGCAGTGGACGTCAACTAGAAGATTTAACTCTCGCAGAGCTTTCTTCCTTGCATCCCAAACTTACCGATTCAGTGAAGAGTTCATTAAGTGTGAAAGGCGCTCTAGAGGCGCGCGATAGTTATGGTGCGACTTCGCCAAAACAAGTACGCGCCCAATTGAGCAGATTAGATACGCTTATGGTTTCCCAACAACAATGGATAGAAACCAGAGTGATTGATCTATGAGTGAGAACTCTTTACTGGCCGAACTGGAATGGCGCGGTTTAATTTCGCAGACCACAGATCGAAAAGAGGTATCTGAAGCTTTAGATAAAAAGCCGTTGACTTTGTATGTTGGTTTTGATCCGACAGCACCAAGTTTGCATGTTGGAAACCTCGTAGTTCTGCTTGTTTTGCGTAGGTTTCAAATGGCTGGGCACAGGCCAATCGCTTTAGTCGGTGGCGCTACCGGTTTGGTGGGGGACCCGAGTGGAAGATCAGATGAGCGCACTCTTAATGAAGAGGCAACTGTTCAGGAATGGGTCGAGCGAATCCGCAAACAAGTTTCCAAGTTTATCGATTTTGATTTAACTCCGAACGGTGCGTTGGTTGCAAACAATCTGGATTGGACTGCTCCATTATCGGCGATTGAATTTTTGCGTGATATTGGAAAGCATTTTTCCGTCAATTTAATGTTAAGCAAGGATTCTGTTTCATCTCGATTGGAAAGTAATGGAATCTCTTACACAGAATTTTCATATCAAGTTTTGCAATCTTATGATTTTCTAGAACTCTTCCGACGCGAGAACTGCGTTTTGCAAATCGGCGGTAGCGATCAATGGGGAAACATAACGGCAGGGCTAGATCTAATTCGTCGTGTCACTGGGGGATCTGCACATGCTTTAACAATTCCATTACTAGCAAAAGCGGATG
>CAYZBP010000103.1:2132-2907 GCA_964476715.1 uncultured Bifidobacterium sp.
ACTGCTTCAGGAAGTATCTGGTTAGATCCAGAACTTACTTCTCCATATGCGTTCTATCAGTACTGGTTTAACAGCGATGACAAAGATGTAATTCCATTCATTAAAGTATTTACATTCGCTACTCGTGATGAAGTTATTGAATTAGAAAAAGAAGTTAGCGAAAATCCCGGTGCTCGTAATGCACAAAGATATTTAGCACGCGAGTTAACTGCACTTGTACATGCACCAGAAGTTATTGAGCGGATCGAATTAGTTTCAAAAGCGCTTTTTGGACAAGGTGAGCTAAGCGATGTGGATTTGGAAACTTTGGCATCAGCCGCCAAGCAACTTCCGAACACAACAATCGAGGGAGAGTTCCCATCTGTTATTGATCTGTTTCACGCTGCAGGGATAGTCGACTCAAAATCTGCCGCACGTCGCCTTATAAAAGAAGGTGGCGCATATATAAATAATCAAAGAGTGGCTGATGAGAGCACTATTCCAAGTGAATCTGAGCTAATTCACGGTCGTTATTTGATTTTACGTAAAGGCAAGAAAGAGCTCGGAGTGGCTATTAAGGGCTGATCTGGCTAGACAATTTTGAGTGAAAATCTGGGCCAAATACCCCAATTTGACCCTAGAGCCGCAGTACCTCTAATGTAAGCCCTTCGCTGAGCAACGGACGGTAACGGACGTTCAGCTAAAGCCTCATCGAAGTACCCAGGTTTACCTGAGTGTAAATAGAAGAGCACGCCCCAATAGATAGTTTAAAAACTTGAAATTGGTGCGCATCCGT
>CAYZBP010000104.1:0-2881 GCA_964476715.1 uncultured Bifidobacterium sp.
ATGAAAGATTGGCTGGATTTAATTCCACTTCGGCCGCTTTACCGCGCTTTTTACCACGATGGATCGCAGCTAGACGTCTATCCAGATACAAAAGAGATGGAAGCCGAAATTGCAAAGGTGATTGGGCCTGAAGAAGCCATCGGCTATCGCAATTACGTAGATTTTGTTACCAAGTTATATAAATATGAGATAAATGATTTTATCGACCGGAATATTGATTCTCCGTTTGGATTGCTGACGCCAAACTTAGCGAGATTGATCGCTATTGGTGGGTTTCGTAAACTTTCACCAAAAGTTTCACAGTTCCTTAAAGATCCTCGGACGCAAAAGGTTTACTCGTTTCAAGCCATGTATGCCGGTGTAAGTCCGCAACAAGCACTGGCTATTTATGCGGTTATCGCTTATATGGATTCAGTAAACGGAGTTTTTTTCCCACGTGGCGGAATGCATGCAGTCCCTAGAGCATTAGCCGCGGCTGCTGAAAAGCATGGAGTTAAATTCAAGTACTCGACAACAGCTGCAACGATTGAAAAAAGTAACGGGCGTGCTACAGCCGTAATCACCACAGATGGCGAAAGAATTCCGTGTGATGCTTTGATTCTTAATCCAGATCTACCTGTTGCTTGGAAAGAATTGATCGGCAAAGAGCCTTGGTCGATAAAGCGTCTGAACTACTCCCCTTCATGTGTGACCATGTTGGTTGGTTCGAAAAAATCTTATGACCATATTGCCCATCACAACATCCACTTTGGTGCTTCATGGGATGGGGTTTTCGATGAGCTAATTAACAAAAAGATTTTAATGACTGACCCATCTATTTTGGTAACAGTTCCTTCACTTGATGATAAATCCTTAACTCCTCCCGGGAAAGAGTCTTATTACGTACTTTTCCCAACTCCAAATCTTGACGCTGACATTGATTGGAAAGTGACTGGCCCTAAATATCGAGATCAGATGATAAAAACTTTAGAACAAAGGGGCTACACAGATTTTGGTGATTCAATTGAAGTCGAACACCTGACAACTCCCCTAGATTGGGAAGCTCAAGGTATGGAGCGCGGTGCACCATTTGCTAGTGCGCACACTTTTTTTCAGACTGGTCCATTCAGGCCAAGAAATTTAGCTGCCGGTTTTGAAAATATTGTTTTTGCTGGATCTGGAACTCAACCGGGGGTTGGCGTACCTATGGTTTTAATCTCTGGAAGATTAGCGGCCGAACGGATACTTGGGAAAAATTAATGGATGAGCTAACGGCTGCAGGCATCCATCGCTCAGATTTACGTGAATCCTATGCAGAATGCAAAAGACTCAACTCTCTTCATGGAAAAACATATTATTTAGCGACTTTACTTCTTCCAAAAGCAAAGCGGCCTTTTGTTCACGCTCTCTATGGATTTGCTCGGTACGCCGATGAGATCGTTGATGACTTGAATTCAACACTCAGTGAAGAAGAAAAAGCGCAAGCATTGCAACAATGGAGTGATCAGATATTAAAGGATTTAGTTGGCGGCAAAAGTTCAGATCTAATTGGGGCTGCGCTCATAGATACAGTAACTAGATTTGATATCCCACTAAAGTACTTTGAAGCATTTATACATTCTATGAAAATGGATCTGTCGGTTACTGAATACAAAACTTATGAAGATTTGATGGAGTACGTTTATGGATCTGCAGCCGTAATTGGCCTGCAAATGGTTCCGATTCTTGGTCCCCTATCTCCAGAAGCATATGAATGTGCCGAAAAGCTCGGAATCGCATTTCAATTAGCAAATTTTATTCGAGATGTGGGAGAAGACTTAGATAGAGGTCGGGTTTATCTTCCCCTAGATGAATTGGCGAGATTTGGGGTAACACGTGCGGATTTAGAGAAGAAAATTCTTACCCCAGAGATCATAAGTGCGTTGAAATTTAATATTGAACGGGTGCGTAATTTACAACGCGAAGCGGCCTCCGGTATTGAGATGTTAGAAAAAAGCAGTAGGGCATGTATCGAAGCCGCTAGTGAGTTGTACTGTGGAATAGTTGATGAAGTTGAAGCGATTGATTACCAGATTTTTAAAATGCGAGCAAAAACATCTACCTGGCGCAGAATTAAAGTTGCTTTTCCAGCTTGGCTACGAGCGATTCGAGCTCGCACGCTTTCCTAGATTTACCCAAAGAGATTGCACTGAAAGAATTAGTGCAAACCCAAAGAGGACATCTTCTGCTGGTGCTGAGAAAAATCGGATGCCGGTGATCACATCTGGGTCATACATGACGATATTTCTAGATGTTAGCCACCAATTTGTAAGAAATTGGAACGGCAAAATAATTGCGTATGAGCTCCAAAATGCTGCTCTTTTAAGTAGCACAGTTTTGATCACAAATAAATCTAAGGTCACTGCAATCAATACCGCTAATATGGCAATTTGGGTGTAAGTCATTTCTCATCACCTATGATCCAATGTTTCTTAACAGCACGCACCGCTTCAATGGTCATAATTGCCGCAAGCGGGATAATGATGAAAAATAAGTACTCTTCAAGCGGAATATTTAATGGTCCAAAGACTCCAATTATTTGTTCTTTATCAAAAAACCAATGTTTGTTTGCAATTGCATACGCATCCCAAATTAGAAAACACAACGCTACTGGAGCTATTGCCGTCATCGCTCTTCTAATTCGCCGTAATACGCGCACCTTTAAAGCAATTTCCAGCCAAAAAGATCCTACAACGGTAAAGGCCAGCATGGCCATATAGGAAAGTTGCTTCACATATAGGATTTTTGCAGATCACAATCGATTACGCCAATGATAAGGTTTACAACACACGGGAGCCGTAAAGGCTGAGAGGGTGAAAATCTCACCGACCGTCGAACCAGTCCGGTAATGCGGATTGGAAGG
>CAYZBP010000105.1:0-2858 GCA_964476715.1 uncultured Bifidobacterium sp.
GCTGCAGTTAAGTTGCGACCAAATTGATCAAGAACAAGTGAGGTAGATGGAGTTCCTTCAGCGGGACCACCAGAAGTTGCGGCCTCTTTACCTTGGTATCCAGATAGAAGTTGAATCACTTGTTGACGAACGCGATTTAAATCAGCACCAAGTTTTACCAACACTTGAGCAGCGACGCCTTCACCTTCACGGATCAATCCAAGCAATATGTGTTCGGTGCCAATGTAGTTATGTCCTAGTTGCAAAGCTTCGCGAAGTGAAAGTTCTAATACTTTTTTAGCACGTGGAGTAAATGGAATATGTCCACTTGGTGCTTGTTGGCCTTGACCAATAATCTCTTCTACTTGTGCACGAACTGCTTCAAGTGAAATCCCAAGTGATTCGAGCGCTTTTGCGGCTACACCTTCACCTTCATGAATTAAGCCAAGCAAAATGTGCTCGGTGCCGATGTAATTGTGATTGAGCATGCGAGCTTCCTCTTGCGCGAGTACAACTACTCGTCGGGCTCGATCTGTAAACCGCTCAAACATGGCAACTCCTCTAACTAAATGAAATTGATCCGACTACCGCTTCTGGATGGACTACCTGGACTTCTTGGACTGCTTTGGTACATCTCCAAGCCTAATCATCTCTTACTTAGGCGCCACCTCGGGTGGTACTTCTTTTAACGCTCAGCCGGGCTCAAATATGCCCGTCTCCCGCTAGATTTTCGAAATTACTGGTATGACCACTAGATCTAGGGGAAATCTCCCCCAACTAGCCCAATAGCGGCTAGAGGAGTCGCAACATTCTGGTGTTCCCCAGGGTATTTGGCTTTACGCTCTCAAGCTCCAGGAATTCAGCAATACCTGCATCGTAAGAGAGCAGTAATTCTTGATAGACCGCTGGGTCCACCGGAGTTCCTTGAATTTCAACAAAACCATGTCGGCTAAAGAAATTGGTTTCAAAAGTTAAACAGAAAATTCTTTTTACGCCCAGTTCGATTGCACGTTTTGTAATGTGTTCCAACAATTGTGATCCAACACCAGTGCCTCGATATTTTTCAACCACAGCCATGGTTCGCACTTCTGCTAGATCTTCCCAAAGAATATGTAGTGCTCCACAGCCAATTACTTCGCCATCTATTTCAGCAACCGTAAACTCTTGAACAGATTCATAAAGTGTTACTGTTTCTTTTGTAAGTAATCTTCGTCCAAGTGCATAAGTATCAATAATTTGTCGAAGTTGCTTGATATCACTTGTACGTGCCGGGCGGATTATTGGGTTCATTCTGGTTTCACTAGTGGAAATAAAATAGTTTCGCGAATTCCAAGACCAGTAAGTGCCATCAATAATCGATCAACACCCATTCCCATACCTCCGAGTGGCGGCATTCCAAATTCAAGAGCGCGCAAAAAGTCCTCATCCAATGCCATTGCTTCGACATCACCTTTTGCACCAAGTGCTGCTTGTGCTACTAATCGCTCGCGTTGAATAACTGGATCAATTAATTCGGAGTAACCAGTCGCAAGTTCAAAACCATCAATGTATAAATCCCATTTCTCTGCAACACCTGGAATATCGCGATGTGCTCGTACCAATGGCGAAGTATCCAATGGGAAGCCCATAACAAAAGTAGGAGTCTTTAATTCTGGTTTAACTAAATGTTCAAATAACTCTTCTAATAATTTACCAGTAATCCATTTTGGATCAACTGATAGACCAACTTTTTTGGCTACAGCAAGCAACTCCTCATAAGGAGTTAATGCAGTAATTTCTACGCCAACAGCCTTAGAGACAGATCCATAAAGTGAAATCTGGTCCCATTTTCCACCTAAATCACTTTCGCGACCATCAAAATGTGTAACTGTTGTTGATCCAGAAGTTGCAATTGCTGCTGCCTGTACTAAATCACGCGTTAACTCAATCATGGAATTCCAATCTCCATAAGATTGGTAAGACTCGATCATCGCAAACTCTGGTGAGTGTGAAGAGTCAGCGCCTTCATTTCTAAAATTCCTGTTGATTTCGAAAACTCGCTCAATTCCACCAACTATGCAACGCTTTAAATAAAGTTCAGGTGCAATTCTTAAAAATAGCTCCATATCGTATGCATTGATGTGAGTTTTAAACGGTCGGGCTGCCGCTCCACCATGCAATACCTGCAACATGGGTGTTTCAACTTCAATGAAATCTTTTTGAGAAAATGTATCGCGCAATGATTTCATTACGACAGGTCGCAAGCGCGCATTTGATCTAGCTTCTGGTCTAACTATTAAATCTACGTAACGCATCCGAACTCGGGTCTCTTCAGACATTGGTTTGTGTTCTACTGGAAGTGGGCGCAAAGTTTTCGCTGCCATATTCCAAGAAGTTGCAAGTATTGAAAGTTCGCCACGTTTAGATGTGATTATTTCACCGGTAACACTCACAAAATCCCCAATGTCTACAAAGGTTTTCCACTGACCCAGTACATCTTCGCCAACTTTGTCTAGTGAGAACATGGCTTGCAACTCAGTTCCATCACCTTCGCGCAAAGTTGCAAAACATAACTTTCCGGTATCTCGTTTGAAAATAACTCGACCGCTTAGGCTCTCTGTTACGCCAGTTTTTACATCTATTTCTAGATCAGCAAACTTTTCTCGTATCGATTTAAGTGAAGAGGTCCGTGGAACTGAAACTGGATACGGCTCAAGGCCTGATGAAATTAGAGATTCTCTTTTTTCGTGGCGAATTCGAATCTGCTCTGGCAGATCATCTACTTCGACGGCGCTATTGCTTTCTTGCGCACTTTTTTCGCTCATGGGGTAGAGGGTACCGGTTCTAGTGGTTTCGTTCGTGCACCAAACGAAGCCCAATTAAGGTCAAATCTGGTTCAT
>CAYZBP010000106.1:0-2803 GCA_964476715.1 uncultured Bifidobacterium sp.
GAAGTTCCTTGATTTGAGAAATAACGCAAAAGTGCCACAACCATAATCCAAACAACATTTGCTGGAATTAATACTTTCCAACCAAACTTCATGAATTGGTCATATCTCAATCTTGGCAATGTTCCACGTAGCCATACAAAGATAAAGAAGAAGAACAGAACTTTTGTGAAGAACCAGAAGAAAGTAAACCAACCGCCTAGCCAACTTTCAGTGAATCCAAGACCAGGAGGTGCGTGATAACCACCCAAGAACAAAGTTGTTGCTAACGCTGATACACCAATGATATTTACATATTCAGCTAAGAAAAATAGTGCAAATTTAAGTGAAGAGTATTCAGTGTGGAATCCACCAACAAGTTCACCTTCTGCTTCAGCTAAATCAAATGGCGCTCTGTTGGTTTCGCCAACCATTGAAATTGTGTAAATCGCAAAAGATGGGAACAGAGTAACCGCGAACCACCATGAACTTTGCGAATCGACGATATCTATCGTGGACATTGACCCTGCATACAAAAAGACGGCTACAAGAGAAAGACCCATTGCAATTTCATAAGAGATTACTTGAGCACTTGAACGTAGACCTCCTAATAGAGGGTAGGTAGATCCAGAAGACCATCCGGCTAAAACAATTCCATAAACCCCTATAGAGGCAATAGAAAGGATGTACAAAACTCCAACTGAAATATCAGTTAATTGGAGTGAAGTTTTTTCCCCAAATAAAGTAACTTCCCCGGTCATTGGGATTACAGCAAAAGCCATAAAACATGTTGTTGCGCTAATGATTGGAGCAATTATAAAAACAATTTTGTCTGCTGCTGCCGGAATCAAATCCTCTTTAAGGGCAAGTTTCACTCCGTCAGCTAACCCCTGTAGAACTCCAAATTTTCCTACGCGGTTTGGCCCAAGGCGCATCTGCATCCGAGCAACAATTCGGCGTTCAGCCCAAACTGCCATAATTGTTGAGACCAAGCAGATAACAAAGATTATTACTGCTTTTAGGATGACTATTGAAATTGGATCATCAAGAATTAGTTCTCTCATATTCCTTTACGCACCTTTACTCCGTCGCCATTAAGTGCACCAAGAATTCGAAGTGACTCGGCTCCAACTCCATTGCGTGGTAACCAAATTACGCCATCTAGAATTTCACTCACTTCGATAGGAAGTGCGAGTGAGCCTCTATCTGTTGAAACCGTTACCAGATCACCATTTTTTACGCCAAGATTATTTGCAAATTTCGCACTCACGCGAGCAAGATTTTTGCGTGCAGTGCCCGCTAAATTTGGTTCATTAACTTGAAGTGAGCCGTTATCCAAAAGGTGGCGCCAGGTCGCAAGAATTGTTCCTTCTTGAACATTTTTACCTTGTGTTGCCGTAAATGTGGCCCTTGTTCCGTCCCAAGTACCGACAGCTGCAAATTCTTTTGCCGCGGCTTTTGAACCAGTTAAATTAATTGGAGTTCCCATCGCATCTGACAAAAGTGAAAGCACGTAAGCATCACTTCGATGTTGGGCATCTGGAGCTGCTTTTTCAAATGAACGGGATGTTCCGGCCCAACTCATAAATGAACCAGATTTTTCCGTAACTGCAGCAATTGGGAAAATCACATCTGCAAACTCTGTAATGGCACTTGGGCGCATCTCAAGAGAAACAATAAAACTCTTTTCCAAAGCGCTAACCGATGGTTGTTGCATGTCGTAAGGATCAACGCCACCAATTACTAAAGCTTCTAGCTCCCCTGAATTTGCTGCTGTCAAAATTTGATCTGCGCTTCTACCAATTTCTGTAGGTAGAGATTCGACTCCCCATGCAGCAGCAAGATCTACTCGTGCAGTCGCGTCACTTACTAAGCGACCGCCGGGCAACAAGTTTCCAATTGCGCCAACTTCAATAGCTCCACGCTCACCAGCACGTCGTGGAACCCAAGCAATTTTTGCTCCACTCTTATTTGCCAATTGAACAACTGCCGATAAACCGCCAGCAGATTCTGCTAAACGTTCACCAGAAATAATTATTGATTTATTTGTTAGCGCTAAAGCATTTAGCGCAGCAGCTTCTTGTCCCGGTAGGGTTAACACAGATTTTGCATTTAACTTTTTAAAGCCTCGTGATTGATATGGAGTAATTGCCGTAACTTCAAGTGCTCGCTTACGAACCTGCTTTCTGATTCGCAAGAAAATAATTGGTGACTCTTCCTCAGGTTCAAAGCCAACCAGAACAACATGATCTGCCGAATCAATATCCTGGTAATTAACTTTTGATCCAACAACATGAGCAGCTAGGAAATCAGCTTCTTCTTGAGAATGTGGACGAGAACGGAAATCAATGTCATTAGTTTTTAGAGCAACTCGGGCAAATTTTGAATAACCATAAGCATCTTCAACGGTAGAACGTCCACCAACTAGAACACCGACTCGTTTACCCTTCAAACCAGCTGCAGCTGCAGCCAATGCTTCTGGCCATGATGCTTCTCGTAATTGACCATTTTCCCGGATTAATGGGTTTGCAATTCGATCTTTAGCCATTGTGTATTGGAATGCCCAACGTCCTTTGTCGCAATTCCACTCTTCATTTACATTTGTGTCATCGCCAGCAAGTCTGCGCAGAGTTTTGTTTCTACGCACATCTGTACGCAGCGAACAACCTGATGCGCAATGTTCGCAAACACTTGGTGTCGAAACTAAATCAAAGGGACGTGAGCGGAAACGATAAGCAGAACCTGTTAATGCACCAACTGGACAAATCTGCACTGTATTTCCTGAAAAATAAGATTCAAATGGATCTTTTTCATAGATACCAACTTG
>CAYZBP010000107.1:0-2775 GCA_964476715.1 uncultured Bifidobacterium sp.
GTATTAACTTGTGTTACCGCTGGCTTTGTAATGGCAGTACTAAATGTTCCCTTTCGCCGCTTTCTGCTCTTTTCCACACTTGTGACTATGTTGATCCCGATAACCGCAATGGCTATGCCGCTTTATGTCTTAATTGATCGGATTCACCTGAATAACACTTTGCTTGGCCTAATCTTGGCCTCATCTTATTTTCCATTTGGTGCCTTTCTCTCTTATCTCTACTACTCATCGGTGCTTCCGCAAGAATTGATTGGAATGGGACGCATTGATGGTTTGACAGATTTTGGTATTTATCGGCATCTTGGAATTCCTTTATCAAAATCTCTAATTTCAATCGTTACATTCTTTTCCTTTGTCGGTCTATGGAACAGTTACCAACTGCCACGAGTGCTCTTAATCGATCCATCGCGTTCTGTTATGTCTATTGGAATAGAAGTTTTCTATGGGCAAGGCACGACTCTAATTGGAATCATGATGCTGATTCCGTCCGTGCTGCTTTACCTAGCCTCTCAAAAAACAATCGCCCGTGGAATATTCAGTGGGGCAATGAAAGGCTAACCCTCTACGCTTTAATTGAACCCGCAAGCATTCCGCGAATAAGGCGTTTCTGGGAAATTAAAAACATCACCATGATTGGGAAGGCAATTAAAGCACCAGCTAATGCGATCTCCGGTTTATAGATCGGCACAGAAGTTGCACCAACACCTGGGTTAATCGCTGGGGTTGATGAGAACAAGAAGCCCAGTCCTAGTGGCAAGGTGTAATTCTCGCCCGAATAAAGCATTACATAAGGCATAAAGTAGTTAGCCCAGTTTCCAATAAACGCAAAGAAAGCTAGCAATCCAAGCAAGGCGCCTGAAAGTGGGAACGCAATTCTTGTGTAAAGCTGCCAATCGCTGCAACCATCTAAGCGGGCAGATTCATACAATTCAGGTGGAATTGTTGTTGAGTAATAAATATAAGAAAGAAAAGCCCCAAAAGGATAAAGCGAAGAGATTAAAATTACAGACCATGGGTTATCCACTAATCCAACTCTGTCCATTAGAACGAAGAGTGGAATAACTAAAGCCACCGGTGGAATTAACATCATAATTAAGGTACTGATCAAAAATGTTTTCTTAAACTTAATTCTAGAAGCTGAGATTACAAAGCCAGCTAAAGAAGCAGTTACTGTCGCAATCACAACAATAGCTGCGTTAAAAAGTACTGAGTTAATTACCCATTGTCCAATTACACCATTATCAAAAAATGTTAGGTTGTTCCATGCATTTATATAACCTTTAAAACTACCAAATGCTAGTGGATTACGTGTGCTTAACTCTGGATCGGTCTTTGATGAGGCAAGCAGCAGCCAAATCATTGGAATAACGCTGATTGCGGCGAAGAAAATCAACCATGAATTGACGAAAAACATACCGATTCGACTTTCATGACGGGTTTGTTTTTTTGCCTTCTTTGGACTCTCTGTCAGAGTACTCATAGCTCCACCTTATCTGAATCTTTCTTAGCTCTAATTGTCTTATCATCAAACATATCTGTTTTGAAAATAACGACTAAGGCGCCAATTAAACTTGGTACCAAAAGAATGATTGAAAGTGCAGAAGCACCACCAAAATCTCCACTCTTAAATGCGAGTTCATAACTAAGTTGGTCAAATGACCACGAGCTAGCAATACCCGCGTATACGCCAGTGTTTAGAAGTTGTGGTTCAACGAAGATCTGTAACCCGCCAGCAAAGACAAGCACGGCCATATAAATTATATATTTACGGATGAGCGGGAGTTTGATGCGAAAAGCTAGTTGGAAAGCAGAGCAGCCATCAACTCGTGCTGCTTCAATAATTTCAGTAGAGATACTTTGGAGCGAACCATATTGGATCAAAATCCAGTTTCCCGCCATGGAAAAGAAAGTCATGATGGCAATGAGATAAATGAGATTTTCTGTCTGCCAAATTTGCCTTGCTGAAGTTACTCCAAAGAAATTCAAAATTGATTTAATTGGACTAATTGTTGGTTCAAAAATTGCCCACCATACAAGCACTGCAACTGCACCAGAAATTGATGCAGGAACAATATAGGCCATGCGCAAGTACTTGCTCCACTTATTTGTTTTGACATCTAGCATCAAAGCCATGCCTATGACAACAATAATCATCATCGGAACGAAGTACGCCATAAATCCGGCCACATTTTTTAAAGCTGCAGGAAATCTAAAATCTTGAAGGACAATTTTAAAGGCATCCCATCCGCCATCTGGGTTAGCAAGTGATTCCCCGGGAACTTCAAAAAATGCCATAATTAATGGAAGTATTCCGAAGGCAAATAATAGGAATAGGTACGGCGCAAGCATCGCCATCATTAAAAGATTTCGCTGCTTGTACCCTCGTGATTTAGCCATTCATACTCCCTAAAGATGCATTCAAATCTACTTTAACTTAAGAAGCGACGGGTTTGAAATTTTCAAACCCGTCGCTCTCTACTATTAGTAACTCTTAAGAATTACTTTTTGGTGGTTACCTCATAGCCCAATTGCTGAGCTAAATTCGAGGTATATGCGGCATACGCATCAAGAGCCTTTTGAATGTCCTTAGACTTCGTCAACTCTGGAGCATACGAAGCTCCCCATGCACCATCAGCGTCATAACGAACTGGCTTTACGCCGGTCCAGACTTTGCCCGCTTGGGCTGCCATTGCTGCATAAGGACTTACCTTGTAATAAGGATCTGCGTCAATCTTTGCTTTCCAAAGCTTATTTCCCTTGATGTACGCAGGGAAA
>CAYZBP010000108.1:0-2771 GCA_964476715.1 uncultured Bifidobacterium sp.
GACGAGATGCTCTCCAGCGGGAGTTAACTCTGGCTGATGAAGCAACAATGCAAGAGGATTCTTTTGTCGCAATCACTGAACATGATGCCCGTTTTCATAATCTAATTGCGAAATTATCTGGAAATAATTCAGTGATGATGGCTTATGAGCGCACGCACTGCCATTTGCATTTATATCGACTGTACTTTTCTGAAAAAAGTAACAAAAATCAGAGGGACAAAAACTCAGTGGATGAAAATGCGGTTACTGACCTATTCCGACATTACTACTCGGCTGACACTGGCCACCTATCCATAACTGAGCACAAAGAGGTTACTGCTGCCATTATTGCCAAAGACCCAGAACGAGCAAGTGCTGCCTTGCACGCACATATTGCTGGCTCACGTGAGTTCTTAATTAAAACTATGGATGTACTCGGCCGTCCTTAATTTAATTACAATTAATGACGGTTTAAGAGTTTCACATGGTTCGGAGTTAGCTCCTCCAAAGTAGAAACCCCGAGTAATTTCATATTTCTAATCATCTGAGACTGCATAATTTCTAATGCTCGCTCAACTCCATCTTGTCCCCCGGCCATCAATCCATACAAATAAGCACGGCCGACATAAGTAAATTTCGCGCCTAATGCCACGGCTGCAAGGACATCGGCTCCGTGCATGATTCCAGTATCAATATGTATTTCGTAATCTTTAGCAAACTCTTTTCTGATATCAGCTAAAAGATGGAGCGGGGCTGCAGCTCTATCTAATTGACGTCCTCCGTGATTTGAAAGCAACACTGCATCAGCGCCTAATTCGGCAGATTTTTTAGCATCCTCTAAATTTTGTACGCCTTTTACAATCAAGTTGCCTTTCCACTGTTCACGAACCCATTTCAAATCTTCGAAAGTCATTGTTGGGTCAAACATGTAATCAAGCAATTCGCCAACTGTGCCAGGCCAATTTGATAAAGATGCAAATTGAATTGCTGGTGTGGTCAAGAAGTTGATCCACCAGGCTGGTCTGGGTAAAGCATCGATTACTGTTTTAGCACTCAAACGTGGTGGAACTGTTAAACCATTTCGGTAATCTCTAATTCGTTGCCCAGATGCAGGCACGTCCACAGTTAGCAGCAAGTTTTTTACGCCAGCTTTTTGCGCTCTCTCAACGAGAGCCATGCTGCCTTCGCGGTCTTTCCACATATATAACTGAAACCAGTTACTTCCGTTTGGCGCTGCAGCAACCACATCTTCAATGGTTGTTGTTCCAAGAGTAGAAAGTGAAAAAGGAATTCCGAATTTTTCAGCAGCGCGTGCGCCGGCGATCTCACCCTCGGTTTGCATCATGCGCGCAAAACCTGTCGGTGCGATTCCCATAGGCATCGAAAACTTTTGACCTAAAACTTCACAAGTGAGATCTGCTTTTGAAACATCTTTGAGAATGCTTGGATTAAATTCGATATCTTGATAAGCCTTCCTGGCTCGAGCCAGGCTAACTTCAGATTCTGCAGAGCCATCGGTGTAATCAAAGGGTCCCGTAGGGGTGCGCCTTTTAGCGATATCGCGCAGATCCCAGATTGTGTAGGCGGCGGCCAGACGAGCTTTTTTGCGTTTCAAGGTTGGCAAAGAAAATACCAAAAGTGGTTTGAGCTCACGCCATTTAGGAAACTGGCGTTTTACATTTTTGGTTTTGCCCTTGTTTTTACTTTGATCGCTCATGTCTTAATACTATTAGAAGGGCTGGATTTTGCTAACTCTCGATCATCCTAAAATCTATATTTTTTGGCGGCCTGGCACTTTGTCTGACCTGTTTTCTGATTTGATCATCAACCGGAACCCCGGATGCCTGTGCAGCCAAAATCGCCTGATACTCAAACCAGATCGCCACTAACGTGGATTCGCCTTCTCGAATTTGGGCAAAAGTGCGCTTAAAGATCTTTGCTAGAAAGTCAATGTTACCTAATTGCAACGCCGCTTTCGCCGCTGCTAAATCTATTCGCTCGCTTGGAACTCTAACTGAAATAATCTCAGTGTAAATTTTCCAAAGTTGCTCGTATTTTTCTGCAGTAATAAGTAATTGTAAATACTCTTCGTAAAAAGCATCATGTAACTCTGGAGCAAATTTGTTTATCACTTCTTCGTAAAGGTCTAAAGCTGCCAATAAGTTTCCAGAATCTTTTTGTGCAATTGATAAATTTCGTAGTGCCCAAGGCGAAGAGTCGAATTCTAGAGATTTATTCCAATAGTCAATCGCTAATTCTTTCTCACCAATTTCAAAATAGTAATTTCCAATATGAAGTGAACTTAACCAATTTTGGCGGCTCTCTTCCAAAAGCAAAATCCATTCTTTTTGAACCATCCATGATGTTGGAACCTTCGTCACATCACTAATTGGATAATTGCCAGTTTCAAGTAATTCAATCCAATCGCCCGTCTGATCGCTTTTGGTAGATTCGAAAAGTAAGCCAGCAGGGATATTCTCTCCAGATTTTTCCCTACGTCTTTTTTCAACTGCACCCCAGCTACTTCCATGGAACATAATCTCTGCTGGTTCTTTATTTGCTAGTTTTTCAAATCGCAGATTTTCACTTTCAAGTAAATCGATTGGAGCAACTTTTTCTATTTGATCTGACATTTTTTCTTGCGCGGCTGACCACTCTGCTTTGAGTAGTTGCTGATTTTCACTTTTTTCAAAACTACCGAAAAATTGTGTGAAAGTAATCTCTGAATGGCCAGGCATTTGGTAACCATGTAATTGGGTTGGAGCAAGTCCAGCCTGAAGTTCTAAATAAGG
>CAYZBP010000109.1:0-2764 GCA_964476715.1 uncultured Bifidobacterium sp.
AGATTGCTCGTACCGGTCTTTCACAAATACTTACAACACCGATTTCACTA
This sequence comes from uncultured Bifidobacterium sp., assembly GCA_964476715.1. Classification (GTDB taxonomy): domain Bacteria; phylum Actinomycetota; class Actinomycetes; order Nanopelagicales; family Nanopelagicaceae; genus UBA3012. The sequence continues at coordinate 51 of CAYZBP010000109.1, forward strand.
TCAACGAGAGATGAAACTCTGGCTCTTGCATACTCCTGTGTGGCAGCAGCACACCATGCTATTAATAGAGCCCAACTTGGTACTCCAGCAAAGTAGGCAGTCAGCACCCATAACGCTTCCACTATGCGATCGAGGGTTGAATCCCAAACCGCTCCCCACTTAGTGGCTTGATCTCTTGCAATTGCAACAGCTCCGTCTAACCCATCACTGATTACTGAGAGCAAGATGAAAAGTGGAGCCCATAAGGTATTTCTCTGAAGTAATGCTAGGCAGGCAAGTAGTAGGCCAAGTAATGACACTACATCTGCTGGAATTCGAAGTGCCACGAAGGGTTTCGCTAGATAAAAGTTAATCAGTAAATAACCTCGCGCAATTCCTTTGGGACCTTCTCCTTGCGGATAACCATGAAGAGAGGACCAACGAACCAGGTAATCGCTGTGGTTCATGCTCTACTTGCCTAAATCTAAATTCTGGCAAACTTTTACAGTTGCCTCTGCGGTATTCATTGTGTAAAAATGTAATGAGTTGCAGCCAAAAGCTAATAACTGTGCGCAAAGTTCAGATGCGACCTCAACACCGAGTGCCCGAACTGCACTCTCATCTTCTGAAACTGCTTCAAATCTTGCTCGGGTTTTTTCAGGAATTTGTGTTCCTGACAACTGGGCAAACTTTACAAGTTGCTTAACATTTGTAACTGGCATCACTCCTGGAATTAATTTTAATTTTGATCCTGCATTTTCTAACTTATTTACCAATCTTTCCCAAGATGAAACCTCAAAGAAGAATTGTGAGATCGCAAATGTTGCGCCAAATTCTTCCTTCCGAAGCAGTGTTTCTAAATCTAATTCAGCATTTCCGTTTGATGCCGGATGTAGATCTGGAAATGCGGCTACCCCAACACCCAATCCTTTTTCTGCAACAAGTTTTACAAGTTGGTCGGCATGATCAAATCCGCCCGGCGTTGGTTCCCATGTAGCCAGCGGCCCTCCTACTGGATCTCCCCGCAAAGCCAATACTTGATTTATTCCTGCTCTCTTGTAGGAATCAAGCACATCTGCAAGCTCGGCTTTTGTAGATCCCACGCAAGTTAGATGAGCGACAGTTTCAAGACCTGTTCGCGCTCCAATTTCTTCGGTCACCCGAATTGTCCGTTCGCGGGTCGAGCCGCCGGCCCCGTATGTAACAGAGACAAAACTTGGCGATAGCGAGCGGAGGTGGGTTAACTCTTGCCACAAGCGATCTTCACCTGGTTGATCTTTGGGTGGAAAAAACTCAAATGAGAGTTCAATCAAGGAGTTCCGATGAGCGCTATCCACGAGGTGCAGGGTAGCGTTGCCATGTGTTCTCTGCCCCCCGTTTAGAAATTGAAACCACCTTAAAAGATTTCCTCGAGCGTATTTCCCTCGACTTATCTGCGATTTCCCCCGACCTGACCCCAGTCAGCGCGGAAATCACCAGGTTTCTAGCCACAGGTAAAAGGTTTCGACCGCTCTTTGCATATGCCGGATACCTGGGTGCCGGCGGCCAAAATGATGGAGCGCAATTAAAAAATATGTTGAAGGCAGCGACCTCACTTGAATTGCTTCAAGCCTGCGCTCTCATCCACGATGACTTGATGGATGGCTCAGATATGCGCCGTGGAGCACCCGCTGTTCATCGTTACTTTGAAAATTATCACTTCCAAAATTCAATGCGGGGCGACAAAGCGCAATTTGGACTCTCAGCAGCAATCTTGCTTGGTGATTTCGCGTTGATTTGGGCAGATCAATTGATTAATGAGTCTGGGTTATCTGATGAACAGTTGCGCAGATTGCTTCCGCTAAATGACCTGATGCGAATTGAATTAATTGCCGGCCAATACTTAGATGTTCGAGAAAGCGCAGCCACTACCGCTAGCGTCGAACGAGCATTAAAAGTTGCACGTTACAAATCTGGAAAGTACACAATTGAGCGCCCCTTGCATTTCGGTGCGTTAATCGCAGGCACCTCCCCTGAAACTATTTCCGCGTTGACTGAGTTTGGAATTCCATTAGGTGAGGCGTTTCAATTGCGCGATGACTTATTGGGAGTATTTGGTGATCCAGAGACAACTGGGAAGCCGGCAGGTGATGATCTTCGTGAAGGTAAACGAACCGTACTAACTGCTATAGCAATTGAGAATTTCTCCACCTCACAGCTTCAAAGATTTAATGCACATTTTGGAGATTTGAATATAAGCGCTGAGCACATAGCCGAACTCCGAAATCTAATAACAGAAGTTGGCGCTCCAGAAAAAGTCGAAACTCTGATTGATGAGTTCACATCTAACTCTTTGCAAGCACTAAAATCCGTACACATTACTGAGCTCTCCAAACCATATTTAAATGAATTAGCCCTGATGGCTACTAAGCGCAAGATCTAACATGAGGAGTTATAAGTAATGCGTACCGTTAAGGGTCCAACCGAAAACGTAGTAATCGTGGGTGCTGGACTTGCTGGATTGAGTGCCGCATTGCGGCTTGCCGGCGCTGGACGATCAGTAACTGTCATCGAACGTGAATCAGTTCCAGGTGGTCGCAGTGGATTGCTACAAAAAGATGGCTACGCCTTCGATACTGGACCAACTGTTTTAACAATGCCTTCATTGATCGAAGATGCGTTTAATAGCGTTGGTGAAGAAATGAAAGATTGGCTGGATTTAATTCCACTTCGGCCGCTTTACCGCGCTTTTTACC
>CAYZBP010000110.1:0-2760 GCA_964476715.1 uncultured Bifidobacterium sp.
ACCATGGCAACAATGGCTTTTGGTAAAGATGCAAAAGAGTTTGGTCTTCTAGGAAGTTGTATCGCCGTAGGTTCGTTATCTGGCTCCTTGCTTGCAACAAAGCTGGAGTGGAAACCTGGGACAAAGAGAGTTATTGCTAGTTCTATTGGCTTCGGATTCGCAATAATTATTGGCTCGCTAGCGCCCTCTTACACTTTCTATGCAATTGCTCTGCCGCTATTTGGTGCAGGCATGCTCACTACTGGAATTGCCGCTAATAGAACTGCTCAACTCGGAAGTGATCCGTTAATACGTGGACGAGTAATGGGAATTTACTTTGCAATTTTTATGGGGGGAACTCCGATTGGGGCACCATTCATTGGATGGGTAGCTGAGATTCTTGGACCAAGAGAATCATTGATTACAGCCGGTTTAATTGTTGTTTTTGGCTCACTATTTGTTGCCTGGCGCTTTCGCGGGCGCCTTGAACCCCCCGATGATGTGTCAATTGGTGCCATACTAGGTAAATAACCATTTAAAATTGCTAAGATTCAATAGAATCTACTAACAGGATAAAATTCACTTTGGAGTTGAAATGGCTAACAAGGAACAAAAAAGCAATGCAAACGCGAAAAAGGAACCAAAGCTTTCGCTAAAAGAAAAGCGTTTGAAGAAGCAAGAAAAACAATCCAAGAAGGATTAATTTTCTTAAAGGCCACCGATTGCGATTAGGCCGAGCAGAGAAATAAGAATTATCAAAGAGGTTATGCGACGTGCGCGCGGACTCACAGGCTACGCCATCGCCTTTACGACGTAATCAATTGAAGCGGTGAGTGCTTCAACATCTGCTGGGTCAATAGCTGGGAACATGCCAATTCGAAGTTGATTTTTACCCAACTTACGGTATGACTCGGTATCGACAATTCCATTCGCACGTAAGGTCTTTGCAACAGCATTTGCGTCAATTGAGTCATCAAAGTTGATAGTTCCAACAACTTTGGATCGCATTGCTGGATCAACCACAAATGGAGTTGTGTAAGAAGTTTTTTCTGCCCAGCCATACAAAGTTTCGGCAGATTTAGCAGATCGCCCGGTTGAGAATTCAAGTCCACCATTGCTATTCATCCACTCAATTTGTTCTACAAGCAAAATCAAAGTTGCGACTGCGGGAGTGTTATAAGTTTGATCTAACTTGCTGTTTTCAATAGCGATTCCAAGATCAAGAATTGCCGGCGTCCATCGTTTTGTAGCAGCAATTTCTTCTACGCGAGATAAAGCAGCCGGACTCATAAGAGATAACCAAAGACCGCCATCGGAAGCAAATGATTTTTGTGGAGCAAAGTAGTAAGCATCAAACTCACTTGCTTTGACTGTTAATCCACCAGCAGCACTTGTTGCATCAACAAGAACTAATCCTTCTGATCCAGCTGGTCGCTTAATGTTCATAGCCACACCAGTACTGGTTTCATTATGAGTAAGTGCATATGCGTCAACGCCAGCTTCAGTAACAGCTTCTGGATGTGAACCTGGTTCGGCTGAAATTAGAGTTGGTTCGCCAAGAAATGGCGCAGATTTAACTCCACTTGCAAATTTAGATGAAAACTCACCAAATACTAGGTGTTGTGATTTTTCTTTGATCAAACAAAAAGTTGCAACATCCCAAAATGCGGTTGACCCACCGTTGCCGAGTACTACTTCATAGTCATCGGGCAAATTAAATAAATCTTTTAATCCATTACGTACGCGACCAACAACATTTTTCACAGCAGGTTGGCGGTGTGATGTTCCTAAAATTGATGAGCCGCTAGCGGCTAGCGCAGCTAGTGCTTCTGGGCGGATCTTTGAAGGTCCACAACCAAAGCGTCCATCTTTTGGTTTGAGATTACTTGGGATAATTATTTCGTTGGCCATGCGATAAGCCTACCGATGAATTCTTATGGGGCGAGACGAGTTAATTGCCAGTTCTTGTTCGCATCTAATGCATAGCGAAGGCGATCGTGGAGCCGTGAGTAACGCCCCTGCCAAAATTCAATTGAATGGGGGACAACACAGTAACCGCCCCAATTTGGTGGCAGTGGAACAGTGGTGCCCTCTGGATATTTCGCGGCGATCTCATCCCAATTTTTTTGCAAGCTATCCCGATCAGCAATTACTTCTGATTGATTGCTCGCCCATGCACCAATTTGGCTAGACCATGGCCGAGTAGCGAAGTAATCCGCAGATTCTGCATTGCTAACTTTCGTTGCGGTACCCAAAACAATTACCTGTCGTTCCATTGGAAACCAGGGGAAAGTTAGGCTGACATTTTGATTTTGGCTGATCTCTTTACCCTTGTCTGATTCGTAATTCGAGTAAAAAACAAAACCAGTTTGGCTGACCTCTTTGAGCAGAACCGAACGTGCCTTGGGTTGATCGCCAGAGATAGTTCCGAGCACCATCGCATTGGCTTCAACCACATATGGGTTCTTGGCGGCGGCTGTGAGCCAGATCTCAAATTGAGTTATTGGATTTGGATTGGCGTCACTCTCACTTAGCCCAATTTCACCGTACGAGCGGCGCATTGCCCTGATTTCATCCCGGTCCATGGCTCTATTAGAGCAGGTGGCAGTCCTCATAGCGAGTCGAGAAATACCGGTTGAATTTATGAATAGTTGGCCAAGGGGGGCAGAATAAGCGAGTGGGCTAGAGCACGATGGCTCAACCCAAGTAAGTTTGCCAGTGACTTTTAATTAAGGGGTTAAGGAATCTCATGAGCGAATTCAAACCAGGTCTTGAAGGTGT
>CAYZBP010000111.1:0-2751 GCA_964476715.1 uncultured Bifidobacterium sp.
AGCAGTGGGTAAGTATAGAGAATGAGGTTTTCGTGACTGACTCCCTTTCAGTTGAAACAACGCTAGACCTTCCTGCGCTGTGGGCGAGCACAATCCAAAAGATCGCCGAAGATGCTCCACAGCATCGCGCCTTTTTAAGTTTGACCAGACCAATGGGTGTAATAGATAGCAATGGCAGCACCACAATTCTTATTGCGGCACCAAATGCATTTGCAAAAGATGTTCTTGAAACCAGATTGCGTTCACTAATAACTGAAACGCTTTCTTATGAACTTGGCCGCGAAGTTCGAGTTGCCGTAACAATTGATGAATCACTTGAAGTTGCCCAACGACCAGAAGTCGAACTTCCTGAAGTTGTTGAAGCCGAAGCTGCTCCACAACGTGCCGGAACCGGCCGCAGCAATGAACCAGTATTAAACAAAGAGCCATACCAATTAAACCCGCGCTACATCTTTGAAACATTTGTTATCGGCTCATCAAATCGTTTTGCCCATGCCGCCGCAGTTGCTGTTGCCGAAGCTCCGGGCAAGGCTTATAACCCATTATTTATTTATGGTGAATCAGGACTTGGAAAAACACATTTACTTCACGCGATTGGTGCTTACGCGCGCGAGTTATATAGCGGCCTGCGAGTGCGTTATGTTTCAAGTGAAGAATTTACAAATGATTTTATTAACTCCATTCGCGATGACAAAGCGGCAGTATTTCAAAAACGTTATCGCGATGTAGATCTACTTTTAGTTGATGATATTCAATTCTTAGAAAATAAAGAACGTACGCAAGAAGAGTTTTTCCATACCTTCAATACTTTGTATAACGCTAATAAACAAATTGTAATTTCAAGTGACCGCCCGCCAAAACAATTAGCAACATTGGAGGACCGACTTCGTTCTCGATTCGAGTGGGGTTTGATCACAGATATTCAACCTCCTGAATTAGAAACACGTATCGCTATTTTGCGTAAAAAGGCAGCACAAGATCGCTTAAACGCACCTGATGATGTTTTGGAATATATCGCCAGCAAAATTTCTACCAACATTCGCGAATTAGAAGGTGCTTTGATTCGTGTGACTGCATTTGCAAGTTTGAATCGTCAGGGTGTAGATCTTTCACTAGCGGAAATCGTGTTGAAGGATTTAATTCCGGATGATCACGGTCCTGAGATCACTGCCGCCACGATCATGGCGCAGACTTCTTCCTATTTCAGTCTCACAATTGATGATCTTTGTGGGACTTCGCGTTCTCGCGCTTTAGTTAATGCCAGACAAGTTGCGATGTATCTGTGCCGTGAACTAACTGATTTGTCATTGCCTAAAATTGGCCAAACTTTCGGCGGCCGCGATCACACCACCGTGATGCACGCTGATCGAAAGATTAGACAGTTAATGGCAGAGCGAAGATCGATCTATAACCAGGTAACAGAGTTAACCAACCGAATCCGGACCCAAGCCCGAACCGGCAATTAGCTTTAACCGCAACGTCTGGCCCTGCTGTCTAATATGTCCTTTTCGTTCCTTAAATAGGGGTTCCACAGTTGGGGATATCGTTGGGGATAAAGCAGCTTTTTGAGGAGTAACTGCCTTAGTTGCTGTGGAGATCTTTTTAAGGATCTATGGCTCATTGATAACGCTGTGGTTAACAAGGGCTTTTTCCACAAGAGAGGTAAGGTTATCCACAGAGAAAAAGAGGTGTTTTACCGGCTTAACCTGCTGGAATGGTCTTTATCCACAGATAATCACCAGCCTATGACTACTACTACCTTTAATTAACTTATAACTAAAAATAACTAACAATAATAAAGACAAGCAATTAATCGGAATTAGAAAAACGGACTAGAGATATTTAGTGAAAATGGGAGAGGATTCACCTCACCTTAGAGGAGTTAAGAACGATGAGATTTATTGTAGAGCGCGACGCGTTAGCTGATGGCGTGATGTGGGTTTCCAGATCTTTATCTGCGCGCCCAATTATGCCGGTCTTACTAGGAGTTTTAATTAAAGCCGACAAAAAAGGAATTCACCTTTCAGGCTATGACCTAGAGACTTCAGGAAAAGCAGAAGTTGCTGCCGATGTGAAAGAAGAAGGAACTGTTTTAGTTTCCGGAAAATTACTTTCAGACATTGCAAGAGCACTTCCAAATAAACCAGTAACTTTTTCATTAGAAGGAAATAGAGTTTCGGTAATTTCAGGAAGCGCAAAATTTGCACTACCAACACTTTCAGTTAGTGATTACCCAAATCTCCCAGAACTGCCAAGTGAAACCGGAAGACTATCTGGTGATTTGTTTGCAGAGGCTGTAAGTCAAGTTGCAGTAGCTGCTGGAAAAGATGATTCACTTCCAGTACTTACAGGTGTTTATGTAGAGATAGAAGAAAACAAATTAATTTTGGCTGCGACCGATAGATATCGTTTAGCGGTTCGCGAATTAAATTGGGACGCACCACGCGCAAGTGCATCTGCACTTATCCGTGCGCGTACTTTGAATGATGCAGCAAAATCTTTAGCGGGTGCAAAGAGTGTGAGTGTTGCACTTGCAGCTGCTACCGCAACGGAGCGACTAATTGGTTTTGCAAGTGAAGGAAAAGTTATGACATCAAGAATGCTTGATGGAACTTTCCCACCATACCGACACCTACTTCCTTCAGAACGCAGCGCAACAGCGGTAGTAGAAGTTGCACCTTTTGTAGATTCTGTTCGAAGAGTTGCATTAGTTGCAGATAAAACTGTTCCACTTCGCTTAGCTTTTAATCC
>CAYZBP010000112.1:0-2711 GCA_964476715.1 uncultured Bifidobacterium sp.
AACCCACACTGGGAGGATTTTAAGTCCTCTGCCTCTGCCATTGGGCTATCGGGGCGTGCTTCATTTGCTGCTACTTGCCTGAGCGGGTAAATCTACCTGCTCTCAGGAAGATCTCTGCCATCGCCCCAACCTTCAGCTTTCCGGTGGCAGTATTTTGCTGGCTTGGGTGAAATGAGGCCAATAAGAGCCGATCTCCAAAGATCACTTCGGCACCATGTGCGAAAGCCACTTTTTTAGTAGGTAGTTGATCAGATTGCGCTCGTAATGTGCGCCACAAACTGTCCCAAGCAAATGCGCCTAGGGCCACAAAAACTTTTGCAGTTGGCATCAGGAATTCGATTTCACGATGGAACCAAACAGAGCAGGTATCTCGCTCACTTGTTTCTGCTTTGTTATCTGGTGGAACACATCTAACTGCACATAAAATCCGAGTATTGATTAATTGCAGACCATCATCAATTCCCTTACTTGTAGGTTGATTTGCAAGCCCCGCAGAAAATAATTCTGGGAATAGCCAATCACCTGATGCATCTCCAGTAAATATTCGGCCCGTTCGATTCGCGCCATGTGCACCTGGGGCTAATCCAACCAAAATAATTTGTGCATCTACTGGTCCAAATCCCGGAACCGGCTTACCCCAATAAGTTTCATCTTGATAAGCACGTCGCTTCGTTACTGCAACTTCTTCTCGCCACAGTTTTAAGCGCAAGCATCCATCACACTTAATTAATTCTTTATCTAAAGCTTTGATGTCGGCTAATTTGGAAATTGCAACTTCACTAAGCATTTAACATCGACCAAACTATGCCATCTAAAATATCATTTTCACTTGCCGTAAAACTTTCCAGTCCAGTCGCTTCAATAATCTCAGCAAGCACTAAAGATCCAGCAGCAATTACATCTATTCGACCCGGGTGCATATAGCCAAGGTCAGATCGCTCTTGTCGTGTATGGCTCAACAGCCAATCAGAAACTCTGCGGGTTTCAATTGCGTTGATTTTTGCTAAATGAATCAACTCAGAATCATATTTAGCAAGATTTAAGGCAGCCGCTGCGACTGTTGTTGCAGTTCCAGCTACTGCAACTAAAGTTTTTGCGCTCTTGATCGGAACAACTTCGGCGGCTTGCGCAATCGCATTCTTGATGTCTTCACGCGCACTTTCGATCTCGCTCTGAGTTGGAGGATCGTTTTTGAAATGGCGTTCACTCATCCGTACGCACCCAATATTCACACTTCGAGCCGAATCGACATGATTACTCCCAAGCACAAATTCAGTTGAACCCCCACCAATATCAACTACTAGGAATGGACCAGACGCTTCATCCAGAGCTTGAGTTGCTCCTTTGAAGGAGAGCTTGGCTTCTTCTTCACCTGAAATAACTTCCGGCGTGATCCCTAATATCTGCGCCACTGGTATCAAAAACTCATCACGATTTTGTGCATCTCTGGTTGCACTTGTCGCGCAAAAACGCACTTGCTCGACTTTAGCTTCGGCAAGATCTGCAGCAAATACTTTTAGCGCTGCAAGTGTGCGTGAAATTGCATCAGGTAGAAATGCTTTATTTCTGTCCACACCTTCACCAAGTTTAACGATCAACATTTTCCGTGAAATCTCAGTAAAAGTACTTGCTTCCGAATTTTCTTCAGCGATCAATAATCGAATCGAATTTGTTCCACAATCTAGTGCTGCTACCCGTTTCATTCCTGCGTACCAAAAGCACTACATGGATTTTCCAGCCACCATTGCGGCAATGCTGCTAACGCTTCATCGCCCAAAGGATTCACTCCTGGTCCAGCACCAAGTGAATGAGCTACTAGTGAATGTAAGCACTTAACCCGATCTGGCATTCCGCCGGCACTTATGTTTTCAACCTCTGGAACATCAACACCTAAGACACTGCGCGCTGCGATGTAATCAAGATGTGCGGCTTTGTAAGCACCATTTAACTCTGGATCATTTTCTAATCTTGCACTCATCTCACCCATCATCCCCGTAGTCTCTAAAGTAGAGATTGCACCGGTTAAACGCGGACAAGTCGCATAATAAAAAGTTGGGAATGGCGTTCCATCACCTAAGCGAGGTGGCGTCTCAACCACACTTACTTCTCCACAAGGACAACGATGTGCAACACCATGAACATCTCGAGGTGTCCGACCAAGTTGTTCTTTAACTACTGACAAATCTCGCTCACTTGGTTTCAATTACGGCTCCAGAAGTGGCAACTGTCTGTATAGATGAAATCAATCTTTCATACCAAGGTGCATGATCCGGCAATTGGTCGGCAACAGAGTTTTGTTCTCCGTCAGCACTTTGTTCTTCAGTTTTTGCACCAACGACTATGTATTGCCGCTCTCCCGGAAGCACGAAGTGCAAACGGTCCCTTGCTTGGGATTTAATATATGCAGGATCTCTCCATCTGGCTAACTCTGCTTCAGCATTTTGTAAACGTTCTTTACTCGCATCTATCTGTGCTTCCACAGCACTAATCTGTGCTCTTTGGCTGAAATATCTTTGTAGTGGTGGTGCAACAGTTAAGGCAATTAGAAAAAAGACCACTGAGAGCGCTACAAATCTCCCAGTTACTCCCTTAATTCTATTTGCCACAGAAATTCACCACCTATTTAAAATTATTTACTAAATCTCGGAAATGCACTTTTTCCAGCAAATCTTGCATCTGAACCTAATATCTCTTCGATACGCAATAACTGG
>CAYZBP010000113.1:0-2583 GCA_964476715.1 uncultured Bifidobacterium sp.
TTCTTTGGTGCTGCAACTGCTGGCTTTGGCGCAGCATCTTGCTTGCGATCACCATTGATAATTTCTTTAAGTTCTTTACCAGCAACGAATCTTGGAACTGATTTTGCTTTTACCTTTACTGGATCTCCAGTAAATGGGTTACGTGCTGTACGGGCTTTTTTGTGAACTTTCTTGAACTTTCCAAATCCTGCGATATTTACTTCGTCGCCCTTTGAGACTGCGCGAGTAATTGAGTCAAAAACAATGTCAACTGCATGAGTTGCATCTTTCTTGCTGTCATTAAAGTGCGGCATTAGCACCGCAACAAACTGTGCCTTATTCATGAAAATCCCCTTTTTATTAGGCTAATCGAGGAGCACCCTCAATCTTGTCTAAAACCTAGAGTCAACCGAGATGAGAGTCCATCACCGCCCTAGCGTGTCGCGTAAAGTTATTACACGTCAAAAAGCCTTATTTATTGGCGATTTACTGGCAACTTATTGCTGAAAACCACACTATTTGGAAATAGTGGACAGATAAATCCGCCCACTTTTTAATTACTTTGAAATGGTTACTGGCTTAAAAGTCGCTCTTTTACGCTCAAAATCGGTCACTTTCTCCCCGTGCTGCAAAGTTAATCCAATGTCGTCGAGACCTTCCATCAGGCGCCAACGGGTGTAATCATCAATTTCGAATGGCAGGATTTTCTCCTGATATCTGACTTCGCGTGCAACTAAATCAACCGAAATTTTGGTTTCTGGGTTTTTCTCAATCTGATCCCAGATTTTCTCAATTTCACTCTCTGGCAAAATGACGGTGAGCAATCCACCCTTTAAAGAATTACCGCGAAAAATATCAGCGAATCTACTGGATAACACCGCTGAAAAACCATAATTTTGCAATGCCCAAACAGCATGTTCACGTGAGGAGCCAGTTCCAAAATCTGCTCCAGCTACCAAGATGGATGCTGACTTATATTGCGGTTGATTAAGTACAAACTCTGGATCTTTACGCCAGGCCACAAATAAGCCATCTTCGAAACCACTTCGGGTCACGCGCTTTAAATATTCGGCCGGAATAATTTGATCCGTATCAACATTGCTTCGACGAAGCGGTACTGCAGTTCCAGTATGAATAGTGAATTTTTCCATGAGTTACGCTCCTGCTTTCACTGGTCTGGGTTATGTCTCTAAAGATCTGATGGTGCAGAAAGAGTTCCGCGAATTGCAGTGGCTGCGGCAACAAGTGGACTTACTAAATGTGTACGGCCACCTTTGCCCTGTCTTCCTTCAAAGTTCCGATTGCTAGTAGATGCACTTCGCTCTCCTGGTTTCAATTGATCCGGATTCATTCCCAGACACATTGAACAACCAGCTTGGCGCCACTCAGCACCGGCGGCAAGGAAAATCTCATGCAAACCTTCTGCTTCTGCTTCTAAACGCACTCGTGCTGAACCTGGCACAACCAACATCCGGACACCTTGTGAAACTTTTGATCCCTTTAATACCTGTGCTGCAGAACGTAAATCTTCGATTCTTCCATTTGTGCAAGAACCTAAGAAAACGGTATCGACTTTGATCTGCTTCATTGGCGTTCCGGCTTTCAAATCCATGTAAACCAATGCTCGCTCTGCGGAACTTCTTGCTGCTTCATCTTTAATATCTGCTGGATTTGGTACAACATCATTAAGTGCTACACCTTGGCCTGGGTTAGTTCCCCATGTAACAAAAGGAGCTAGCGAATCAGCCGGAAGATCTACCTGTACATCAAAATGTGCATCAGCATCACTCTTCAATGTTTTCCAATATGCAACTGCAGCATCCCAATCTGCACCTTTTGGAGCGTGATCGCGACCCTCTAAATAATTAAAGGTTGTCTCATCTGGAGCAATCAACCCTGCTCTTGCACCAGCCTCAATAGACATATTGCAAATAGTCATTCGACCTTCCATAGAAAGCTCTCTGATCGCGCTTCCACGGTATTCAATAATGAAACCTTGTCCGCCACCAGTTCCAATTTTTGCAATCAAAGCCAAAATAATGTCTTTACTACTTACTCCTGCTGGTAAAACTCCTTCAACATTAACAGCCATCATCTTTGGCTTACTTAATGGAAGAGTCTGAGTCGCTAATACATGCTCAACTTCACTGGTTCCAATTCCAAATGCCAACCCGCCAAATGCACCATGAGTAGAAGTGTGCGAATCTCCACAAACAACAGTCATTCCAGGTTGAGTAAGTCCTAATTGCGGTCCAACAACATGCACGATACCTTGTTCAACATCTCCAAGTGAGTGAATTCGAATTCCAAAATCTTTTGCATTTTTGCGCAATGTATCAACTTGAATCTTTGAAACTGGGTCGGCAATTGGTTTATCAATATCAATAGTTGGAGTGTTGTGATCTTCTGTAGCAATAGTTAAATCTGGGCGACGAACAGTGCGTCCAGCAAGGCGTAAACCATCAAATGCTTGTGGGCTGGTTACTTCATGAATTAAATGCAAATCAATATAAATTAGATCAGGTTCACCAGCTGCGCGATGTACTACGTGGTCTTCCCAAACTTTGTCTGCCAAAGTTTTTCCCATTGCCAACCCCCTATTGC
>CAYZBP010000114.1:0-2537 GCA_964476715.1 uncultured Bifidobacterium sp.
GCTTCAAAGGCCCATGTGCTAGCCACTACACAATGGCGGAACCCGTATTCTCTCGCAAAAATTAGCCACTTTCGACCATACCGCTACCCTCTTTCTCATGAGCGCCCCAATTCCAGCCAGAATCCGGATGACCAGCGCCCAAAGACGGGCTCAATTAATTGAGGTTGGCCTGGCCCTTTTCGCTGAAAAAGGGATTGAAGGCACCAGTGTTGAAGAGATCGCAGCCAGCGCCGGGGTATCGAAGCCGCTGATTTATGAACATTTCGGAGGTAAAGAAGGTTTATATGCGGTCGTAGTCGATCGCGAAATGCGGGCGTTACTGCAATTGATTTCAGAATCACTTCTACAAGGAAGTCCACGAGTCAAAGCCGAGAATGCTGCGCTCGCTTTTTTAACTTACATTGAAACTCGTAGCGATGGTTTCCGAATTTTAGTTTTGAACTCTCCTGTTGGTGGACAGAGCGGATCATTCGCAACTTTGTTAAGTGAAGCTGCATCACAAGTCGAACATATTTTTGTTTCGGAACTAACTACACGAGGTTTTGATCCACAGATGGCTCCGATGTATGCGCAGATGCTTGTTGGTATGGTCGCATTAACTGGTCAGTGGTGGCTAGATGCTCGATTACTTACACGCGAAGAAGTAGCTGCACACATTGTTAATCTTGCATGGAATGGTTTAGTCGGATTGGAATCTAATCCTAAATTATCGCGGAATTCACCGGGCAAAAAATCATGAGCGATGAAGTAGATCGAATAGTTTCTGCGTGGAAACGCGAACGTCCTGATTTAGATGTTGCACCACTTGAAATTTTAAGCCGCATAACTCGAGTGGCCCGACAATTAGATATTGCAAGACGAAATGCCTTTTCTCATCATGGTTTAGAAACTTGGGGATTTGATGTACTTGCAGCTTTACGTCGTGCTGGAAAGCCATATCAATTAACTCCTGGACAGTTAATGCATGAAACATTGGTATCGAGCGGAACAATTACTCATCGTCTTGATTTGCTAGAAGGTGCCGGATTCCTATCGCGGAGTGCTGATCCATCGGATGGTCGCGGATCTTTGGTGAAAATAACTGCACTTGGAATCAAAGCAGTTGATGCATCAATGGCTGATCTACTTTTACGCGAGAAAGAATTAATTAATTTCCTCGACTCATCTCAGCAAAAGGTATTGGCCTCTCTCTTGGGGGTAGTTCTCAACACTCTTGATCACAGTTGATCATGACAAACTGAGTATTGAATTTGCGCCGTTCGCGCTGTAGCCTCTGGGAAAACGATTTTTCACTAAGGGGCGAGCCGTGAGCAAGAAGGCCAAAAGCGATTCAGTAATTGAAAAAGTAGAGATCCGCGCATGCCGTGGAAGTGATGCCGGCGAATCTATTGATGCCGTAAGCGGCGTCAAGTTGCCAGGTGGCAACCGCCCAGATTTCACCGTCGTGACATTAACAACTGCCGATGGCGTAACTGGAACTTCCTTTGGGTTCGGCGCCCTTGACGCCACTATCGCTGGTAAAGCGATGTCAGCGATTAAGCCATATTTCATCGGTCGTAATCCTTTTGACACAGAGAAAGCATTAAAAGAATTTGAAAATTTCGATCGAAAATGGAATCACGTTCCAATTTATGCATATGGTCCTTTTGATAATGCCTGCTGGGACATTAAAGGAAAAATCGCCGAAATGCCAGTTTATAAAATGCTCGGTGCTGCGCGTGAGGAAGTTCCACTTTATGTGAGTTCGATGTTTTTACCGGGGCCTGATGATTATGTTGCTCAAGCGCTATCGGTAAAAGCAAAAGGTTATAAAGGCTACAAACTTCACCCTCCCGGAACTGTTGAAGAAGATATCGCTTGCTACCGCGCAGTCCGCAAAGCAGTTGGTGATGATTTTAATCTGATGGCAGATTCGGTTATCGCATACAACTACGAAGAAGCTTTAAAAGTAGGTCGCGAATTGGAACGCTTGAATTACCTTTGGATGGAAGAGCCAGTACTAGATGTGAACTTTAATACACTCAAGAAATTGCGCGAGAAATTAGATATTCCAATTTGTGGAACTGAAGTAATTGCTGGCGCTCAATACTCAACAGCGCTTTACATCAAAGAAGATATTGTGGACATCGTCAGAACAGATGTCTCATGGCGTGGTGGGTTAACTGCTGTTATGAAGACTGCGCACCTTGCTGAAGCATTTGGTGTTCGATGTGAATTACATACAACTATTTATCATGGACTTGAGATGGTTCAACTTCATGCTTCACTCGCAATTTCTAATTGCCAATTCTTTGAAACTTTATATCCATTTGATGACTTTAATTTCGGATTGCAAAATGGATTGGTGATCAAAGACGGGTATGTTCAAGCTCCAACTGGACATGGACTTGGAATCGAATACGACTGGGATTTCATTGATAAACACACCGTTGAGATTTACTAACAGATGGCAAAATTTGATTCGGTCATTACTGATGTAGAGATTCGTGCTTGCAGAACAGCAAAACGAGACACTTATGACAATTGGAGTGTTGCGG
>CAYZBP010000115.1:0-2525 GCA_964476715.1 uncultured Bifidobacterium sp.
GGAAAATCTTATGGACAAATTTTCCAAGAGTTTGAAGGTCACTACGCTGAGAATGCAGTTCAAGGTTCGGGCGATGTTAAATACCATTTAGGTAGCACCGGAAGATTTACGGCTGAATCTGGCGCTCAGACAAATGTTTATCTGGCCGCAAATCCTTCACACTTAGAAGCTGTAAACCCAGTTCTTGAAGGAATTGTTCGCGCAAAGCAAGATCGCACAAACATTCGCGAGGCGTATTCAATTCTTCCGGTTTTATTGCATGGTGACGCTGCATTTGCAGGACAAGGTGTAGTTGCTGAAACTTTGAACTTATCCCAACTGCCTGGATATCGCACCGGTGGAACGATCCATGTAATTGTTAATAACCAAGTTGGATTTACTACATCACCAAACGCTGCTCGTTCATCAAGATATGCAACCGATGTTGCTCGAACGGTTCAGGCGCCGATTTTCCACGTAAACGGTGACGATCCAGAAGCTTGCGTACGCGTTGCTCGTTTGGCCTTTGAATATCGCCAAGAATTTAATAAAGATGTTGTAATCGACATGATTTGTTACCGCCGTCGCGGTCACAACGAGGGCGATGAACCAAGTTTCACTCAACCACTTATGTACAAGTTGATTGATGAAAAACGATCAACTCGTACTTTGTATACCGAAGCGTTAATTGGACGTGGAGATATCTCTACTGAAGAAGCAGATGAAGTGCTGCGCGACTTCCAGAGCCAACTTGAAAATATTTTCACGGCAGTTCATAACACCGAACCAGAACCAGATGGAACAAAAGTTCCTGATTTCCATGGCCCTGATGAAGTAAATACTGCAATTCCTGAAGTTGTTGCTCGCAAAATTGCTGCAACCCAAACTGCTACTCCAGATGGATTCACCATTCATCCAAAACTTATTCCACAACTTGCCCGCAGAGTTGAAATGTTAAATGAAGGAACTATCGATTGGGCAATGGGCGAAGTACTCGCATTCGGCTCAATTTTGCTCGATGGCAAACACATTCGTTTGGCTGGGCAAGATGTTGGACGTGGAACATTCAGTCAACGTCACGCGGTTATTACCGATCAAGTAACGGGTAATGAATGGATGCCACTTCGAGGATTGATCGAGAACGAAAATCAATTCTTCGTAATCAACTCTTTGTTATCTGAATATGCCGCGATGGGATTTGAATACGGTTATTCAGTTGAGCGCGAGGATTCACTTGTACTTTGGGAAGGTCAATTCGGAGATTTCGCAAATGGTGCCCAAACCATCATTGATGAATTTATCTCTTCTTCCCTTCAAAAATGGGGCGAGCGTTCCTCTGTTGTATTACTACTTCCACATGGTTATGAAGGCCAAGGCCCTGATCACTCATCAGCACGTATCGAAAGATTCTTGTTGCTTTGCGCGGAAGAAAATATGACCGTAGCTCAACCATCCACACCTGCCTCTTACTTTCACTTGCTGCGTTGGCACATGGCAAACCCAGCACGACGTCCATTAATTGTCTTTACTCCTAAATCAATGTTGCGGTTAAAAGCTGCTGCTTCATCACTTGCCGATTTCACTACCGGTAATTTCAAAACTTTGATTGATGATCCAACTGTTTCAAATGCAACTAGATTGATTTTCTGTTCTGGCAAGGTTTATCACGACCTAACCGCAGAGCGCGCAAAGTTAGGTGAGAACACAACTGCGATCGTTCGAATTGAGCAGCTTTATCCATTGCCAGCACAAGCAATGCGCGAAGTTGCTGCAAAACATCCAAATGCATCGATGCTTTGGGTCCAAGATGAACCAGCAAACCAAGGTCCTTGGCCATTCATTGCACTTAATACATTAGAAGTATTTGATGGTCGCGTACTGCGTAGGGTCTCTCGTCGAGCTTCAGCAGCACCGGCTACTGGAAATCATCACTTACATGAAGAAGAGCAAAAAGCGTTAATTTTTGAAGCTTTTCAGCGCTAGTTGTTTTTAAAGCATTCCAGCAATAGTTGCAAGACAAAAATAATTTCCTGCGAACAGAGATAAATTCTTCAACATGCCAGGGGGAAATTAAAACTTTTTACAATTAACTTTTGCTTTTCCAATATCTAAATAAGAATTTTCCAATAATCTCTTTACGGGTAAGAAAACCCCAACTTCGAGAATCGATGCTTGGTTCAGAGTTGTCACCTTCAACCCAATAACGTTTTTTCTCAATTTTTGTAATTCGCTTGATGTACTGAATTCCAGGTTGATCATCTCTTTCAACGATCACAATATTTCCTACTTCGAGTTTCTTGCGCCTTGGTCTCCATCTGACCAAAACCCAGTCGCCCTCATTTAATGTCGGGGCCATAGATGCTCCGCTAACAGCGACTGTGCCGTACCTACTTAAAAACCTTTTGCCTAGGCGCACTAAAACCTTGAGGCCAACCAAGATGGCCGCTTGGGTTCTGGGCTTAAATTTTCCTAATGCAGGATTGCTGGACACAGTAGTAGTCTGGCACTTAATCGATTTAACCAAAACCTAGACATGGCAACCTTTT
>CAYZBP010000116.1:0-2507 GCA_964476715.1 uncultured Bifidobacterium sp.
TGTTCGTCGCTCACTCGATAAGCGTATCTGGGCGTGGCCACAATATGATTGGAAGGTGAGTCCGGTGGTCGAAACAGTCGCAAGCAAAAAAGTACTACTTGCTGCCCCACGTGGATATTGTGCTGGCGTTGATCGAGCAGTTGTCACAGTCACAAAAGCGCTAGATCTTTACGGTGCACCTGTGTACGTGCGAAAACAGATTGTCCACAACATCCATGTAGTCCAAACACTTGAAGCTCGAGGCGCGATCTTTGTTGATGAAACTGACGAAGTCCCTGAAGGTGCGACTGTAATTTTTTCAGCTCATGGTGTTTCACCTGCGGTACATGAACAAGCTGCAGCAAGATCACTAAAAACTATTGATGCAACCTGTCCACTAGTTACTAAGGTTCATCATGAAGTGCGCAGATTTGCATCTGAGGATTACCAAATTCTTTTGATCGGTCATGAAGGACATGAAGAAGTTGAAGGAACAGCTGGTGAAGCACCAGATAGCGTGCTCTTGATTGATGGCCTAGATGATGTTGAAAAAGTTGTTGTTAAAGATGAAAGTAAATTGATTTGGCTTTCGCAAACAACTTTGAGTGTTGATGAAACTATGCAAACTGTTGATGCGCTTAAGAAACGTTTCCCATTGCTTCATGCACCACCAAGTGATGACATTTGTTATGCAACGCAAAATCGACAGTTGGCAGTAAAAGAGATAGCCGAGAAATGTGATTTATTGATCGTTGTAGGTTCAACAAATTCCTCAAACTCGGTTCGCCTCGTCGAGGTTGCCTTAGAATCAGGAACCAAGGCTTCCTACCTGATTGATTATGCCTCGCAAGTTAAAGATGAATGGTTTGAGGGTGTGACAACTGTTGGCGTAACAAGTGGTGCATCAGTACCAGAGATTTTGGTAGAAGATTTGTTAGTAGAGTTGAAAAAACGTGGGTATGACGATGTCGAAGTTGTTACCAAGATGGAGGAGCATTTGCTCTTCTCTTTACCGGTAGAACTCAGGAAAGATCTACGCGCTGCCCAGGCTTAATTTCTTTAAAGTAGTAAATAGCCCAACCAATAATTGTTACTACTACTAAATATGGTGCTAACCGGGCAAGAGAAGTTACTAATGCAAGCCCTAACTTGGTTGGTGCGATTCCCTTTCCACCAACAGTCGCTAAAGTAAAAATCAACGTGGAAGATAGCGTGATCGGCAACCAAACAACTGCGGTAAACAAAGTCCCTTTTCGGCCGATGCGTATAGCTGCATAAAGCAAAAACCAAAGCGTTAATCCAGTAAAAATCGCAGGCTCATCACCAAAGAATATTTCTACAGTAGAGACAAAAAAGATAAATAAGATTTGCATGGCAATGATTCCAGGAGTTGTTAAACCGCGGCCTTGCACTTTAGGTAAATTCTCTAACCCTTGCACCTTAGGTAAGTTTAAATTCTTGGGAAGGTTAATTTTCATTCTGCATCACTACTTTCATTTTCGAAATCTAACTCATTCATAACTGAACTCTCCAGCGCTGCACTACTTTTTATTTGCCTAACTTCACTATCAATATCAACAATTTCACCAATGGACCTTGTTGAAGGCGCTCCCAATTTAATCATCTTGCGAGCTGGAACCATCAGGTGATTTTCAGAGGTAGCGACCAAATCATTAAATGCGCGCTCACTTGATTTGATTCGTTCTCCAAGTACTTCGATTTTTTCATGAACTTTGCCAATACGCTTTAATAACTTTCCAGCTAGTTCGCGTATCTCTTCCGCATTTTGCGCGAGATCTTGGCGATCGTATCCATAACGGATCGTACGAAGTAAGGCCAGCATTGTTGTCGGCGTAGCAATTACCACATTTTTTGCAAATGCTTTTTGCAATAACAACTCATCGGCTTGCAATGCTTCAGAAAGAATAGATTCAAAAGGAACAAAGAGCACGACAAAGTTTGGAGAACTTCCACCCTCTTGATACTCACGTTTTGCAAGTGCATTTATATGGCCGACTAAATCTTCAGTATGGGCTTTCATCAAACGAGCGCGCTCAACCAAATCTTCGGTTATTGAACCTTCATAAAATCTTTCAAATGGAAATTTTGAGTCAACAAATATCTCAGTACCGCCAGGCATCAAGATTTTCACATCAGGTCTTGTTATCTCGCCACCACTATTTTTGTAGGATTGACGTTCGAAGTGAATACCTTCCTTTAAATCAGCACCTTCTAATAACATTTCAAGTTGGGCTTCACCATATTGGCCGCGAGTTTGCGATTTGCTCAATGCTCCAGCTAATTTTGCTGTTTCGCGCACAAGTGAATCATTTTGCTTACCCATATTTTCAATCTGCTCAAACATTGCACTATTTGATTTAGTTACATTTAATTGCAGATCTTGGGCTTGGGTGGAGAGCACCTGCATTTGTGCATTCACGGCTTTCAATGATTCATCTAAACGGATTGCCCGTTCGCCTTCGCCTTGCAACTGTTTGTTTTGGGATTGCAAAAGTTCGATCTGACCA